>JAYNKS010000033.1:0-12647 GCA_038111345.1 Gammaproteobacteria bacterium
GACGACCCGTGGCGACCGCCGCCTGATGATAAGACGTATGCACCCGACCCGTCTTTGGATTAACCAGCGTGGGCAGTTTTTCCGTATAGGTGGAGCGCAACTTGCTTAACCCCCGATGTTCGAGAATCAGGCGCGGCAGCTCGTGCTGATCGGCCAGCTCGGCGAGCACGCTCTCGGCCGTTGAAGGCTGCCCCTTGGGTGTTTTTGAGAGTACCGGCAGCTCGAGGCGATCAAAAAGAATCTCCTGAATTTGCTTTGGGGAGGCAATGTTAAAAGGGCCACCGGCCTCCTTATGCGCTTTTACCTCAAGTGCCTGAATGCGCTCGCTGAGCTCCTGACTCTGGGTAGCCAGCATGTCGCAGTCGACGCGTACGCCCGTGCGTTCAATTTTGGACAGCACCGCCACCAGGGGCATTTCGATCCGTTCAAAAAGCGTCTGCTGAGCACTTTCCTTCTGCAGGCGCGGATACAGCGTGTCGTGCAGGCGTAGCGAGATATCGGCATCCTCCGCGGCATACGGGCCAGCCTGTTCAAGCGGCACTTGATTGAAACTCAACTGCCCCTTGCCCTTGCCCGCGACGTCCTCGTAGTGGATGGTCTTGTGGCCGAGATACTTCAGCGCAAGCGTGTCGAGATCATGGCGCGAGCCGGTGCTGTCCAGCACATAGGATTCAAGCATCGTGTCAAAACGAATCCCCGACAGTTTCACGCCATGGTTGTAAAGGACGGTGCAGTCATACTTGAGGTTCTGGCCCAGTTTGCCGCGCTCGGGGTCCTCCAACAGCGGTCGAAGCGCCTCGAGCACCTCATCACGACCTAATTGTTTGGGGGCGTCGAGGTAGTCATGACCCACCGGCACATAAGCGCTTTCACCCGACTCCACAGCAAACGACACGCCGACCAGCTCGGCCTGCATGGCATCAATGGACGTGGTTTCCGTGTCGAACGCGAACACGCTGGCTTTGGACAATTTATCAATCCAGCGCGCGAAAGATTTTTTATCGAGAATCGTCTCGTAATGACTCTCGATTTGCTCGGCCGCGTCATCCGGCGTATTCAAGCCGCCAAGTTCTGCCAGCCAGGTTTTGAATTCAAGCTCTGCGTAGAGTTTTCGCAGCGCTTCGTTGTCAGGCGGCGAGACGATCAGGGCCTCCAGCTCAAAATCCAATGGCACATCACACTTGATCGTAGCCAGCTCTCGCGAGAGCGCCAGCTGATCCAGCGAGGCCCGAAGATTCTCCCCGACCTTGCCTGAGACGCTATCAGCTTTTTCGACAAGCGCATCAAGAGAGCCATAATCGGTCAGCCAGCGCACGGCTGTTTTGGGTCCCACCTTCGGGACCCCGGGAATGTTGTCGGAGGTGTCGCCCACGAGAGCAAGGAAATCGATAATTTGTTCAGGAGGCACACCAAATTTTTCCAGCACCCCCTGCTCGTCATAAATCACGTCTTTCATGCTGTCGCACATGACGACACCTGGGCCCACCAGTTGGGCGAGATCCTTATCACCGCTGACGATGAACGCCTCCATATCGTGACCGGACGCCGCCCGGGCGAGAGTACCGATCACGTCATCGGCCTCAACATCAGGTATCGACAGCAGCGGCAGACCCAGCGCCTTTATGACCGCGTGTACCTTCTCAATCTGCGATCGGAGCTCATCCGGCATCGGCGGGCGGTTGGCCTTGTAGTCACTGTACAGGCGGTCTCGGAAGGTTTTGCCAGGGGCATCAAACACCACCACGAAGTGAGACGTGTCCTGTTCTCGGAGCAGCCTGCGGAGCATATTAACGATGCCGTACACCGCACCGGTGGGCTCACCTTTGGAGTTGCCGAGATTCGGCATCGCATGAAACGCCCGGTACAGATAGGAGGATCCATCGACCAGGACGAGTTTTCGGGACATATCGAGTCGTCGCTTTTCTGTAGGTTAGCGCGTGATGCTTCAGTATACGCGGGCCAGATATCCGAGGTGGTCCGAGGATCGATTGTTTCGGGCGGTTTTCGCTTTTAAGATGCCCTGTGAACCCGTCACCGTTAAAAGAGCCTAACCCCACGTGCGTTTTTTCTGCCGACCCATCTCGCTCGTCCTGCTTTCTCTTCCGCTCTTGCTGAGTGGATGCGCAAGCCAGCCGACCGAGGAAAGCATCAGTGCCCATATACGCTTTTACAGCATTAACGACTTTGATCAACTCGCGGAGTTGAGTCTGGTACCCGGCCGAGAAGAGCCGGGATGCCACGATATGCCGCTTGATCTGAATGTTCACCGCGTTGCACAGATTGGCTTTTCACGATGCCAGCTGTTCACTGACGATACCTGCTCGGCCAACGCCGCCATTCAGATGCGCTGGACAGGTAAACGCTCTCGGACCGATGAGAATAAAAACCAACCGACCGTTACGATCACCGAGGGCGCCTTGTGGCAAATCCACGGTCAACGCGAAACCGAAGTGGGCTCCTGGCGCTGCGACGTGAAAGACTGAAGATCAGATCGACTACTGGGTCTGAAGCCTGGCCAGAGTGATCCCCTTGAGGATATTGAGGGCTTCGCCCACCTCGAAGTCCCGATCTTGCAACCGAGCGCCGCTAACCGAAGCCGCCGCGCCGTCGCTTCCGCCCGAGGCGCTTTCGTTTTCAAGGTGACCGGCTAGATCGGCCTCATGGAACCCGGCTTGGGTCGGCTCATCGGCAGCCTTGAGCGGACGGCTTACGATATCCGGCTCGATACCGATCGCCTGTATGGAGCGATCATTGGGCGTGTAGTAGCGGGCCGTGGTCAGTTTCAGCGCGGCGGCCCCGTTTCGCATCGGCAGCACAGTCTGGACGGATCCCTTCCCAAAGGTCCGGGTACCCAAAATCAGGCCTCGATGGTGGTCCTGAAGGGCTCCCGCGACAATCTCCGATGCTGACGCGGAGCCCTGATTTACCAATACCACCAGGGGGGCACCGTTGAGAACATCGCGCCCGGTTGCATTGAAGGTATAGGCCGCGTCCGCGGAACGACCCCGCGTCGAGACGATGACGCCTTCTTTCACAAAGAGATCGGTAACCTCGACGGCGCCGTCGAGAACGCCGCCGGGGTTATTACGAAGATCCAGAATCAGACCCGCCAGCGAACCGCCTGCTTTCTCCTCGAGCCTTTCTATCTGTCGGCGCAATGACGCGCCCGTACCGGATTGAAACTGACTGATGCGAGCGTAGCCGTAACGGTCTTCCAGCACTTCACCGCGTACGCTGTGCAGCTGGATCACGGCGCGCTTCAAAGTGACATCAAAGGGCGCATCCACGCCATCGCGTGCGATGGTAAGCGTAATTTCACTGCCGGGCGCACCGCGCATTTTCTCCACGGCTTTGTCCAGTGAGTCGCCTTTCACCGTCATGCCATCAAGCCGAATGATCAGGTCACCGCTCTGAATCCCCGCACGCTCTGCTGGCGTTCCATCCAGCGGCGCCACCACGCGGATCACGCCGTCTTCCAACGTGACCTCGATCCCCAACCCGCCAAACTCGCCTCGAGTATCTACGTTAATGTCGTGAAACGAGTCAGCGTCGAGATAAGCCGAGTGCGGATCGAGACCGCTCAGCATCCCGCGCACCGCGTTTTTCAGGAGCGTCGCATCGTCAACGCTCTCGACATAATCGCGCTTGATCATGCTAAAGATCTCAGCGAATAAACGCAGGTCTTCCAGAGGCAGTGTGGCGTCCGGATTCTCGCTCGCCAGCCCCGGTCGAGGCTGAGAAAAAAGCACGGCGCCAAGGGCCATCACGCCAAAAAAGCTAAGTATGCTTCGGGTGGGGAGAAGTTTTTTCATAGGAGACAAACCGGTCGCAAGACAAAAGAGTTAGGTACTTTTCAACAACGTCAGTATAGCGTTCGGGCATCGGCGATCCGTGATGCGTACGCCCGGCTTATCCCTATTTTTCGGGTGAACCGGCGTCAAGACGGCGTCGTGATCGCCGAAAACATTAGCGTATAATGAGGGATTAATATAGGGTTAAAACCAATTAAATTAATGGCACTTCAACAGAAAAAGCTCCCCGACTCGGCCGAAAATATCATCAGTGCTGAGCAGATGTTTCTTGCCAGCGAGACGGACCTGTACGTCGCCTCGCGCTCGCTCAAAGCGATGGGTCATCCGCTGCGGCTTAAGATCCTCTGCATTCTTGCGGGAGGTAACGAGATCAGCGTGCAAGACCTGGTGGATCTGGTGGGAACCTCCCAGAGCAACATCTCCCAGCATCTGTCGATCCTGCGTGATAAAGGGATCCTCGGTTCTCGAAAAGACGCCAATAAGGTCTTCTATCGAATCGGCGACGAGAAGATCCTCGCGCTGATGGAGACGATGCGCGAAGCATTCTGTAGCGCCCACGACTGACCCCCAACGCCGGTTCACGCTCTTGGGCGCCCGCGTCCTGATGTAGACTACCGCCCTTTGCGGACACCCGGAGCGGTGCGGTGCCATGGATCTAGAATTTATCACCAGCAACTGGCATCTTTTTGCCGCGCTCGTCGTCATTTCACTGCTGATTGGCTTTGATACGGTCCGACGCGGTGGTGCTGGCGCGAGCCAGGTGAGCGCCGTACAACTGCCGCAATTCATCAATCACGAAAATGCCGTGGTTGTAGACGTCTGCGAGGTGGAAGAATTCAACCGCGGCCATATCCCCAACGCCATTAACATCCCGCTGAAAGAGCTGAAAAACCAACTCGGCCAACTCGAAAAATTCAAAGCCAAAGACCGCCCCATCGTGCTCTCCTGCCAGAGCGGCCAGCGTGCAGGACGCGCCGCCGCTATGCTTCGAAAGGCCGAATTCAAGCGGGTCTACACGCTCGGCGGTGGACTCGCCGCCTGGCAGAAAGAGAGTCTGCCGCTGGAACGCTAAACCGATCAGGACCGCCCAATGAACGACGCCGCTGCAACATCGCCACAATCCCGCTTCAACCTACACCAGGTCTACACGAAAGATTTATCGTTTGAGTCCCCGCAGAGTCCGGCCGTATTTACCTGGAAGGAGTACCGCCCCGATACCGAAGTCGACCTTAAGGCGCAGCAGAACCTGCTGGATGCGGACAAGCATTTGTATGAGGTGGTTCTCACCGTGACGGTCACCGCAAAACAGGCCGATGAGGTGGTCTTTCTCGCAGAGGCCCATCAGGGGGGCGTCTTCACCGTCGAGGGCAGCACGCCGGAGATGCTGGAGATGTTGCTCGAGGCGGCCTGCCCGACCGTGCTCTATCCCTACCTTCGCGAGACGGTATCAGGTCTCACGTCAAAAGGCGGATTCCCTCCGTTCCTTCTGGGGCCGGTGAACTTCGATGCGATGTACCTTCAGAAGAAGAATCAGGAAGCCGAACAGGCCGTCAACGGGGCATAACGCCGCCGGCGTGCCTACGCAATCTGGCCGCCCGAAACGCAACTATTGCTCATGACGAGCGTATCGACTCCCTCTATTGGAGTGCTGGGTGCCGGATCCTGGGGCACCGCCCTTGCCTTGCTGGTCGCTCGCTCCGGACACCACGCCGTCCTGTGGAGTGCGGAACCGGGTCATGCCGAACGCATGAGGGGCGATGGCGTCAACGAGAAATACCTCCCAGGCCTTCCGCTCGGACCCCATATTCGACCCACGGAAGCACTGGTCGAGCTTCAAGACCTGCGGTCTTTCGTGGTGGCGGTGCCCAGCCATGCCTTTCGAGATGTGTTGCGCTCCCTGGCAACCCTACTGTCATCTGTCCCATCGCCCATCCAGATTTGCTGGGGTACTAAGGGATTCGAACCCCAGAGTGCGCTGCTTCTTGGCGATGTAGCGAACGACATTCTTGATGAGAAGTTCTCTCCCGCGGTCGTTTCAGGGCCCAGCTTTGCCGCTGAAGTTGCGCGGGGTTTACCCAGCGCCCTCACGGTCGCTGCCAGCACGCTACCTGCCGCCGACGAGATCGCCGGCTGGTTTCGCGATGGCCGCACCCGTGTCTACACCAGCGCCGACATGCGTGGCGTCCAGTTGGGTGGAGCCATCAAAAATGTGATGGCGATTGCCGTCGGAATAAGCGACGGCCTCGGCTTTGGCGCTAACGCTCGGGCCGCACTGATCACCCGGGGGCTTGGTGAGCTGGCACGACTTGGTCAGGCGCTCGGCGGTCAGGCGGAAACCTTCATGGGCCTTACCGGTCTCGGCGATCTGATCCTCACCTGTACCGATGACCAGTCCCGCAACCGCCGTGTGGGTCTTGCGATCGGACGAGGAGACGCGCTGAAGACGGCCCTGGGGAGTGTCGGTCAGGAAGCAGAGGGCGTGAATACGGCGCGCGAACTGTTCCGCAAAAGCCAAGCGCTCGATATAGAGATGCCGATCAGTGACCAGGTTTACCGCGTCCTATTTGAAAAGCGCGATCCACGGGAAGCGGTCAACACGCTGCTCGCCCGCGAACCCCGGAGTGAGCACCCGTCCTAAAGCAAAGCGCTCATCTCGACAGCAACGGCGTCATCACACCCTCTAAAGGGGTCGGCGAGATCCCGAGCGACTCAAAGGCATTGCACGAGCACACGCTATCCGCCTGCAGGGAGTAATAGTTATCGAGCGTGAACACAGGGTTGGGCAGCAATTGCATCATCTGACCCTGGAGTCGGGCCATCCAGTCCGGCACGCCAAACACCACCCGGCGAATGCCCATCCCCCTCGCCGTAAATTCAATCAACTCCTGAAATCGGTAAGCGGTGGGGCCGCACAGGTCATAGGCCTTGGGTGCACCTTTGACGGTCGGATGGTCGAGGATTTGAGCGAACGCCCTCGCCACGTCTTCGACCCATACCGGCGCGAAGCGCGCGTCAGGACAGACCAGTGGGAAGACAGGGGCCCATCGCAGCATGTTGGCGAACTGTCCAAAGAAATTGTCGCCCTCCCCGAAAATAATGGAGGGCCGAAAGACGCTGATTGCAATGGCATCGGCATGCGCACGGACTGCGCGTTCGCCGGCGGCTTTAGATCTTAGATAAGCACTCGGCGGCTCGGTCATATCTGCCCGCAGCGCGCTCATATGAAGCAGATGGCTTACCCCCGCTTTAATGGCGCTTGAAGTCCAGTCGGCAGGCAGACGCTCGTGCACATCCTGGAAGCGCTGGCGCTTCGATTGATGCAGGATGCCGCACAGATTGACGAGCGCATCGCAACCGATCAGAGCGGCTTCTCGGGCATCCGCGGAACCGTAATTTACTTCGACCCAATCTGATGATGCCATCGCGGAGGCTACGTGCGGATTTTTGTCGCGCGTCAATACCCGAACGCGATGACCCCGGGCGATCAGCGTTCGCGTCAGGCAACGGCCGACAAATCCGCTGCCGCCAAGGACAGCAACCGTTTTAGGATGACGCGTTGAGCTCATGGGTTATCTCCCGCCGTTTCGATCGGGGCTATGCATTGGGGGCCATTATTTGCCGGACTGTTCACGAATCGGCTGACCGGGGTCAAACCCATACGCGAGTCGGGCACCTTTAACAGCACTGCTGCTGACGACGTATCTAAGCGCGTCGACTCCAGCCATCGCGCATGGTGTTTTTTTTCTAAGATTAACGGCATCCTGTGATGAACCGCTCTACAGGACTCGTTGGCCTCAGTCGTAACCACGCAAAAACTTTCAATAGGGCCATCTTGTAAGCCCTCGTTACGCGCCCAGAGACCGGCCATTACAAACGGCTCAGCGGATTCGAGCGTGATGTAAAAGGGCTGCTTGGCCTCGCCCGGCGCGACGCGCCACTCATAGTACCCGTCACAGAGGATCAGGCACCGCCCCGTGCGAAACGCGTCACGAAACATGGGTTTCTCCGCAAGCGTTTCAGCCCTTGCGTTAATCGGCCTTGAAAGCTGCGGGTTTTTTGACCAGGCCGGAACGAATCCCCACTGAAGCGAAACCAGCGTCGCCCTGCCATCGACGCTGCGGGCCGCCGCTGCGCGCTGAGATGGGGCTACGTTATAACTTTCAGGAACTAGACTCTCGTCAAATGAGCTGACCCCGTCGATCACCTCGGTAAACGCACTCACTGGCCGGTGTCTGTCGAATCGTCCACACATGTTTAACCTTCCCGAAGAACGGTCGGGACCCGTGTGCCGAGGCCGCCCGTCTTTTCAAAAACTATACCTTTCAAGTGTGTAAGGCGGCCGTTCGGATCCTGATGCCCGCGGAATATTCTGCACGAGTCGTTCACGACAGCCGCTAAAATACGCCAGTTTTTATCTGGTTTTTCTTCTCATGGCCCGCATTTTCCGATTCGTTCTGCCGCTCATTTTTCTCGGTGTCGGCGTCGTTGTCTTTACTCAGTTGAAATCCTCTGGGCCCGAAGACCGGCCGGCGAGCCCCGTTGAGAGGAGCTGGCCCGTAGAAGCCGCAACAGTGGAGTTCAAACAGCTTGCGCCTACCGTGCGTCTTTATGGGCGCATCGAATCACCGCGCGAATCGCAACTGCGCGCCGCCCTAACCGCCGACGTCGTGAGCTCGTCGGTGCTGGTCGGACAAACGGTCAAGCAAGGTCAGTCTCTGATTCAACTCGACGATTCAGATGCGCGTCTGACGCTCGCGCAGCGTGAGGCCGACCTGGCCGAAATCGAGGCCCAAATAAAAAGCGAAAACAACCGCTATTCGACCGACATTACTTCGCTTCGACAGGACAAACAACTTCTGGCGCTGGCCCAGACGAACCTTGATCGAGCGATGAAACTCGCCGAGACACAATCGGGATCGCAGGCCAATGTGGACAGCGCGCTCGAGGCCGTGGCGCGTCAAACGCTCGCACTGACTATCCGGCAGAACACGATTGAAGACCACCCGGCCCGACTGGCGCAGCTACGAGCCCGTCTGAAACGTGCTGAGGCCATGCGTGACCAGGCGAATCGAAACCTCGAACGCACCCAAATCACCGCACCGTTCGACGGTCGGGTTACCGAGGTGCATGTATCCCCTGGTGATCGCACGCATCCCGGGGAACCGCTTGTGAGTCTTTTCGACATGGACTACACCGAGGTGCGCGCTCAAATACCGAATCGTTACCTCGCCAAACTCCGCGACAGTCTGCAGCAAAAAGACCGTATCCCAGCCAGCACCACGATGGACGGCATCGACGTGCCGCTGGCGCTGGTGCGTCTTGCCGGAAAAATTGAAAGCGGGGATGGAGGTGTGGACGGATTCTTCCAGCTACCCCCCGATCATCCCACGCTGGAACTGGGACGGACTCTGGCCATTCTCGTGACGCTGCCCGCAGAGGAGGGTGTCTTCGCGCTCCCCGTTACCGCTGTCTATGGCGCGGACGCCGCCTACCGCATTAAAGATGGTCGCCTAGAGCGCGTTCGTCTCCAGCGCGTAGGGGAATATCGCAACGGCGAGTGGGGCAGCTGGAGCCTGTTTCGAAGTGACGATCTGAAGCCAGGAGATGTCATCCTGACCGGTCAACTGCCCAACGCCGTTGAAGGACTGCGCGTTGAGGTGGTGGAATCTCGCAACTAGATCGAGCCATGAGTAATAACCTGCTCGCCATTTTTGCCCGCCATCCGGTGGCGGCTAATCTGCTGATGGCGATGATGATGCTGTCCGGCGTATGGGGGTTATCAAAACTCAACACGCAATTCTTCCCCAGCTTCGACATCGACTTCGTCTCTGTCAAAGTGTTCTGGCCCGGGGCAAGTTCTGAAGATCTTGCAACGCTTGTCACCGAGCCACTGGAGCGCGAACTCAAGGGTATTGAGAACGTCAAAGAGATGATGTCGTTATCGGTCGATGGCCAAAGTTTTATTACGCTTGAATTTCGCGAAAATACCGACATGGGACCAGCGCTCGACGACGTGAAAGAGCGCGTCGACTTGGTCACTAACCTGCCCGAGGGAGCCGAAACCCCGGAGATCTCCCGAATCGTTAACCATGAGCTCGTTGCCAGTCTGCTGGTCACCGGCCCAGATGATCCCCAGGGGCTGAGAGGCCTGGTGAACCGATTTGAACGAGAACTGTTAGATCGAGGTATCTCGCATATCCGTATCTACGGCCTGCCCGAACAAGAAATCGCTATTCAAATACCGCCTGGTACGCTGCGGGACTTGGGGCTGTCGCTGGATGACATCAGTCGGCGGATCGCGGCGGCATCGCGCGACCTACCCGTGGGAATCATCGGCCGCGGCGAGTCGGCGCTACAACTTCGTTTCAAAGACCAACGGCGTCGCGAATTCGCTTTCGCTGATCTACCTATCGTTGTGGCCGGAGACGGAAGACTCCTGACGCTTGGCGATATCGCCACGATCTCCCGACGCCCAAAGAATGCGCAGACCGAAGTCAGCTTTGAGGGTCGACCCGCGGTCGAGATGCGGCTTTCCCGAACGAAAGACGCTGACAGCCTGAAATCCGCAAAAGTGCTGCGCGAATGGGTAGAGGAGACCCGACCTTCGCTTCCTCCCGGAATTGGCCTGCATATCTACGACGAGCGGTGGGAGTACATCCAGGACCGTATCCAGCTCCTGCTGAAAAATGGCCTGTCCGGTCTTGTCCTGGTGATTTTGATTCTCTATTTCTTCCTCAACGCGCCGGCAGCGGGCTGGGTCACGGTCGGCATCCCCACTTCTTTTCTGGCAGCGCTTGGCGTTTTGTACCTGAATGGCGGGTCAATCAACATGATCAGCCTATTTGGCTTGATCATGACACTCGGCATCATCGTAGACGATGCGATTGTGGTGGGCGAAGACGCCGTCACACATTTTGAGCGTGGCGGCGGCGCACTGGAATCGGTTGAAAAAGGCGCCAAGCGCATGCTCGCGCCCGTGGTCTCATCCTCTCTGACTACCATCGCTGCTTTCATGCCGCTGCTGCTGATTGGAGGCATTATTGGCTCTATTCTTCAGACCATCCCGGTCGTCGTGATCTGCGTCATTCTGGCCTCACTCATCGAGTCGTTTTTCGTCCTGCCTGGTCACCTGAGAGGCACCTTCACCCGCATGGGCCGTTATCAGCCCAAAGGTCTGCGCAAAAAACTGGATAACGGGTTCGAGCGATTTCGGGATCGCGTTTTTCGTCCGCTCATCAAGACGGGGGTTCACCATCGGTGGGCCGCTGTGGCCTTATCCGTTGCCCTGATGATGATCACCGCAGGCTGGATAGCCAGTGGCCGACTGGCCTTCAATTTCTTCCCCGTCGCAGAAGGGCCGATTCTCTTCGCAAATGTCGATTTCGTGTCGGGCACGCCCGAGGAAACCGTCACCAACTACCTGAATCAGATTGAACAAGCTGTGCGGGAGACCGACGCGCACTTTGGGGGTGGACTGGTTCGAACCGCAATTTCACGTAAAGGTCTCGGTGAAAGCGGTGACTGGGAGCGTCGCAGCAGCGACAACATCGGCTCTGTGCTGGTCGAGCTAATAAAACCCGACGAGCGCGCGGTGCGCAATCGTGAGTTCATCGACGAATGGCGCTCTCGCATACCGAAAGTGGCCGGCCTCGAAAACCTCTCGATCAAAGAGCCCACCGCGGGACCGCCTGGCCAAGATATCGAGGTTCGGATCATCGGCAGCGACCTCGCAAGGGTCAAAGAGGCAGCAACTGATCTGAAAACAGTTCTAAGCGAGATTCCAGGAGTGTCCGGCGTAGAGGACAACATGCCCTATGGTCGGGAGCAGCTGATCTTAAGGCTCACCCCCACCGGCGAATCGCTGGGCTTGTCCGTTGAAAATCTGGGGCGTCAGCTTCGGGCCGGCTATGAGGGACAACTCGTTCAGGTGATGGCTGACAACGGAGACGAGGTTGAGGTACGGGTCATGTTACCGGACAACGAACGTGACCGGTTGAACAGCCTTGAAGAATTCGAAGTCATGCTCCCAAGCGGCGGTGTGGTGCCGTTTGATAACGTCGTGGAGATGACACCCGGGCGCGGCTTTGATTCTATTCGTCACGTCGAGGGGAAACTCGCCGTTACCGTGACCGGCGACGTCGATGACAGCGTCAATAACGACAACCGAATTATTGCCAACCTCAAAGCCAACACTATGGCTGGGCTTGAGCAAAAACACGGCGTGAAGTTTTCATTTGAGGGTCGTCAGGCCGATCAGCGTGAAACGCTAGGGGACATGAAACGCGGGGCCGTGGTAGCGATGGTGCTGATCTATCTCATACTGGCGTGGGTGTTTGGTTCCTACGGATGGCCCCTGTTGATAATGGTCGTCATCCCTTTCGGGCTTGTGGGTGCCGTTTGGGGTCACGTGTTGATGGGAATCGATCTCACGATTCTTTCAATGTTTGGCTTTTTTGCCCTCGCCGGGATCGTCATCAACGACTCCATCATCCTGGTCTCCTTCTACAAAGAACTGCGCCAGCAGGGGATGCCGATTGATACCGCGGTCGTCGAGGCAGCGTGTCAAAGATTGAGGGCGGTTTTGCTCACGTCGTTAACCACTATCGCAGGTCTGACGCCCCTGCTCTTCGAGACGTCACTGCAGGCACAGTTTCTGATTCCTATGGCCACCTCGATCGCGTTTGGGCTTGCTTTTGCGACCGTACTGGTCCTGATTTTGGTGCCGTCGCTGCTGGCGATCTACGAAAATTCTTTCCTGGGTCGTCGCGCGACAAATGCATCTGGCGAGTTAGATCGGTCTGCGAGCTCGAGCCACAGCGGTTAATCATCTGAATC
>JAYNKS010000034.1:0-12365 GCA_038111345.1 Gammaproteobacteria bacterium
GAGGAAGCACTGCTCCTTGGAGAGCGACTCTTTGTCATGGCGCCGAGACCAGGGCGACTGCATAAAGAGTACGCTCTGCCTTTCGCAGCGGAGGGCCTCAGCAGTGATTGGAGAGCGATCAAACACGACAGGGAATTCGTTCTTCGGCGCGAGGAGATCCTTTCGATGCTCTGGGATATGGAAGAAGAGATCATGGGGAAGGAGCTTTAGCGTGCTGACCGGGGCAGTCACAGTGGTTCTGGTTTTGGCGCTTGCCGGGTCGATTCTGTACGAATTCCGCCTCAAGAAGACAGAAAAACTTGATGCCGTTTTTGGCAATCCAGAGCGTGCTCGGGGAGGTCTACATTGGGTAGTTGCTGGGTCCTCCACTATCATGCTGCTCTGGCTGTTTTTCTCTTGGGATATTGCCAAATCCTTCTATCCTCAATCGGCTAACGAACTTTGTCAGGTCGCGAAAGTCCGAGAAGCATTGATAGGAATTAAATATGTCTTTCCGATCGACGAGCGACAGCTAAAAAGCACTGCGATTCTCCAGCGCGAGAGAGAAACCCTAGAAAATTACAAGAACACGATTCAAGCCTCGCCTATTCCCGATCCAGACAAGAGGCTCTTGATTGGACTTTTAGTCGATACGGAAGCAATGGTGGTCACGCTGACCGATCCCCAGTATTTGCAGCCCGAGGTTGAGCAGGCGATTCTGAAGATTGCCGATCGCATCAATCGACTGAGGATCGACTTTGTCCAACCCGATTACCCACCGATTCTTAGCGCTGAAGCCGAGACCGAGCGTCTTGCTCTTTTGGCAGAACAAAGCGCTTGGGGCGAGACAGGCATGGAAATTCCCCCGCTGCCCGCAACGCCAACCGGCCTTCGATTTGATGCAGCCGCAAAGGCTCTGCATGTTGTCGCAGAAGACTTTTTCACGATAAAGAACGATAACCCGACGTATTTGGCCCAGCTGGAGAGAATCAAGGCCGGGATCAACGAATACCGTAACTCACTATCGGATGAGCAGGAACTTGAAGGTGAGTACATTCGACAGGTAAGCGGGATTGCGGGGCGCCTTTCCCGTGGAGGATTGTTCCCGCCCGATACGCTTAACGCCGTTCAGAACGCACTGATCGATTTTGATGAGGTCCAGCGAATTCAGCAGGGGAATCTCCGGACCATTGATACCCTGTTGTTCCCAGGCGGAACGATTGTCGCCAGTAGCGATGTGTGCAGCGAGCAAGGGCCAGGACGATGGCTACCTAAACCCTCCGATACGATTCGCGTCTTCGCCAAACTACTCAAACCAAGTGAGGGCTACAAAAATATTCCACTGATCTGGTATGAAATGATGGGGATCAATCAGGTTGTTGGATTTTTGACCCCCGACTGGATCGCCGACCTGATTCCGGGTCCTTATCCTGTCCACAACGCCGCTGGGGAAGTCGAGCCTAATCTCAAAAGTCGTGTTCTGAATATTGCGACCGGCGACTTTAAAGCCTTCAGTATTCCGATTCCTGCAGGCCATATCTGGGACTCATTTTTGAGGGTGTTTCTCGGATTAAGTCTGGGCGTCATCTGCGGTGTTCCTCTCGGCCTGTTCATGGGTTTGTCGAGATTTGCCTCAGGGTATTTTGACCCGATGATCGAACTTTATCGCCCCGTCCCACCTTTGGCTTGGGCGCCACTTATCATCACGATTTTTGGCATCGATAATTCAGGAAAGATATTCCTCCTGTTCATGGTGTCATTTGCAATTATGGTGATCTCGGCTCGAGCCGGGGCATCCGGAACACAGCTCTCTAAGATTCACGCTGCGCACTCCCTCGGCGCATCGCGCTGGCAGATCTTAAAAGAAGTGATTTTTCCCAACTCGCTGCCTGAAATTCTGACGGGTATTCGCGTCGCGATCGGCGTATGCTGGGGAACGCTCGTGGCAGCAGAATTCCTGGCGGGCACCACGGGTATCGGATTTGTTGAGAATGTTGCGCGAAAATACACCCAGTACGAGGTGATCTGGATCACGATTTTTGTGATGGGTATGCTGGGTCTTTTATTTGATGTCGGCATGAGAAAAATAATCGAGAAAACTATTCCTTGGCGCGGCAAAGGATAGGTGACACGCGACAATCCATTTCGCCCCTCAGACCGAAGGACCGGCACGACCGGTTTTGAACTCAAGAAACGATCGGCCTAATACTGCAGCAATCACTAAGACGCCGCCGGTAAGGGTCCAGCGAGAGGGTATCTCGTTAACGAATAACCACACCCACACCGGCCCCAGCGCAAATTCCAGCAGCATGAAAATCGTCAGTTCGGCCGCGACGATATGTCGGGAGGCCACGATGAACGATGCGCTCGTGAAGCCTGACATGAGCCCACCCCAGATCATGCATAGGAAAAGATCATGCCGGGAGATAGCGAGTTCGCCACGCTGCATAACCGCAACAAAAATCATGATGATGATCGTTGATATGAGAATCGCCGGCCACATATCGGTCTGTCGGTTCGATCTCAATATGACCGCGTAGACAGAAAAGAATACGGTCGTAAGAAGCGCCATGACGTTGCCGTAGGCCGAGCCTACGGTAAAGCCCTCGCCAATCATGATCAGAATACCAATAAAGGCTACGATCATTGCGATGAAGGTCGCTCGATTGGGGCGCTCCTTCAAGAAAATCCAAGCGAGACCCGCCGTCATAAAAGGAATGCCGGCCAGTACGAATAGCGTGTTGGCCACAGTCGTATGGGTCATGGACTGTAGGAAGGTAATGGCCGCACCCGCCAGCATCGCTCCAGCAACAATCCCGGGCCGGCCAACACCCACGACGCGTACCAGCGCGGCGCGCCGATACCTGACGAAGAGCAAGATCACCACCGCACAAGTCAAAAACAACGCCCGGTAAAAATTCATGGTGAGGGGCGGCGCATCGAGCACGCGCACAATTAATCCTGAAAAGCTGATAACGACAGAACTGCTAATCATCAGGAGGATCGCCACACGGCGCATGTCAGGATTCATCACGCCTCCCGGTCAAACGCTGACTTCGTATGTGGTCCCACGCGGTTTGTTTCCCATCGCATCTTTCGACACGTAAAATTCTAGACCGGCGAGCCGTCGTCATCTTTGATTGATTGCCGGCTCTCGCGATACTGGTTCATGCTCTGACGCGCGCCTATGAAAAGCCCTCTCAGCAAACTCACCTCATCTGAATGGGAAGCCCTTTGCGATGGCTGCGCCAGATGCTGTGTTGTGAAACTTGAGGATGAAGACACGGGCGATATCTACTATACCGATGTGGCCTGCCGGTATCTGGATCTTGAGACCGGCCGCTGTACCGATTATCCAAACCGCAGCGCGATCAACCCGGACTGTGTCACCCTCTCGAAAAATAATCTCTCGCTAATGGCCCTGATGCCGTCGACGTGTGCGTATCGCCGCACACATGAGAACCGACCTGTACTGCTGGATGCCCGCACGCTCTCGATCTGTGGCAAAGTGATATCCGAAGAAGTGGTGCGCGAGCGTGATCTTGAGGACCACATTATCGACTGGATCAGCACGGATTACTGAAGCAATCGAACCACGTCACCCATCTGGATCGGGTCTTCAGGTGTTATCGGCCCTCGCGAGGTTAGTGCGCAAAGGCTCGAGAGAGCGCTTGGATATGATCAGTGTTCAGGCCGCAGCACCCCCCCACCAGACGCACGCCCCGATCAATCCAGGTCTTGGCCTGGGCGACGAGTTCTTCTGGATCGACAATGTCTTCGAAGTTCCAGTTGGGCATCGTAAAAAATCCAGATTCGGGATAAACGCCCACCGGACCTTCCCAATAGCGTTGCACCACATCTAAGGCCTGATGCACATCGTTCAGCTGCGTGTGCATCACATTGATGAGGTCCACAGGATAGCGGGAAAGGACTTTGACGGTCTGCTCAAAGTCACGATCTGCATAACTGAACGACGCTAAATCGGTTTCGCCTTTGTGACTTCGGGCGCTGACCCCAATCCAAACCGGCACATCCATCGCTGTGACAACGTCTGCTACCGGCTCGGACAGCTCAACCCGTTCGCACATCTCAAGCGCAAGAATGTCGACACCAGACTCGACAAGCACTTCAGCCTGCTCCCGAACGGCCCTTGCGACCACTTCGGGCGCGCTCCACGCGGGATCCTTGTCAACCGTCCACTCACAGATTGAGCCCACGATTGCCACAGGCTGCTGCGCAACACGCTTGACCGCCTCTTGCGCCAGGGCAACCGCCCGTTCGTTAATGCGTCGAACTTCTGCGCCGAGACCGCCCGGCTCCAGCATATGACGCGCCGTTGAGAAGGTGTTGGTCAGGATGGCTTGCGCGCCGGCTCGGATAAAAGCTTCATGCGCCGAGCGAACCTGATCTGGATGCGTCACGATCGCCCGACCACTCCATACCTTGTCGTCCATCGGAACGCCATTCTGTTCAAGGGCCGTGCCCATGCCTCCATCGAGAATGACCGGAGAGCCTGCGCCCGAAAGCCGTTCATTCAGCCATGAAATATCGCTCATCCCAGCCCTACCTTTCTCAAAAATCCTCTTCGGACATTCAAACTGCCGCCGTCGCGACCCGCTCCCATACTTTTGGCATTAGATCACATTCCAAAGCCGAGCCCGCGCGCTGTCCATGGGCGATCAGAAAATCGGAGGTTTCTTTCGTCCACTCACCGCGAGGAGTAAAAATCACGTTATCCGCACCAAAGCGAAACGTGACGCGCCGTTGGGTTTTCTGAGCGGGTGCGCCTTTGTTCGTAATGCAATGCAGCGTACGAAAATCAAAAACGAGGCAGTCGCCCACGTTCACATCCCAACTCAGTAAATCATAGGCATCCGGATTTGAATCAATGTCAGGAACGGGTTCGTAGCGCTCTCCCTCACACCTAAACGGTACGTTCGAACTGAACTCAGGCGCTACAAATAACTTTCCCCATTCGTGCGACCCGCGAACAAATCTAAGTCCGTCCTCACGCGGTGCATCCTCGAGCGGGATCCAGATGATGCAAAGAGAGCCCTCAAAGTCAAAATACGGCTCATCATGATGCCAAGGCGGAGCCCGGTACGATCCCGCCTCCCGCATAAACCAGTTATCCATCACCATGTGCACATGGTTGGCGTGCATGAGGGTTCCGGCGATTTCACCCAACGGAGCGGAATTAATCAGCTCGGCAAAGGGTGGCGTATGCGGCCAGGTCCAATACTCGAATACGTATCGATTTGCGCTGCCTTGCTCCGAGTGATCACGAAAAAATTGCCCCGGCGATTGAAGGTTCTGTTCAATACCCTCACGAGCAAGATCGAGGCAATAGTCAGATAACACGTTGCGAAGACAGACGACACCATCTTTTTGGTACGAGCCTATTTGCTCAGCGCTAAGAGGCAGCGTTTTAGGTGTATGCATGTGTTGCTTCGAGCCCATCGGGCGAGCGCCCTATGCCGCCACCTAAACCCAGAGATCTTCCAGAGGATAGTGGGTTAGCTGCTCGTGTCCATCGGCTGTGATCAGCACTTGCTCCTCAAGCTTGACGCATTCCTTGCCGCCCTGAATACCGATCAGCGCCTCCACACAAACCACCATTCCCTCTTCAAACACTCCGTCATAACCCACTTCCGGATAGTCCTGGGGATAATAAATCGCGGGTGCCTCATCGCATAACCCAACGCCATGCATCGCCACACCATATCGGCCTGCAACAAATTCATCAGCCATCGGATGCAGCTTCTCCGTCAGCTCACGGTATCCCAGGCCCGGCTTCAAAAGCGCCATGTTCCGCTTAATCTGCTCGTACGCAGCCGCGTATAAGCGACGCTGCTCATCGTCAGGCTCGGCATCGCAAATCCACGATCGGGACATGTCGCAACAGTACCCATATGGCCCAACCAGATCGGTGTCAAAGCTGATCATGTCGCCTTTTTCTATTGCTCGCATCGAGCACTCCCTAAACCAGGGGTTGGTTCGTGGCCCGGATGAGAGCAGACGGGTCTCTATCCACTCTCCACCGCCGGCAATGTTGCCACGATGAAGTTCTGCCCAAAGCGCGTTTTCGGTGATTCCGGGTCGGAGCGCCTCTCGCATCTGCTGCACGGCGCTCTCGCAGACGGCAATGGACTCGCGCATGAGCGCAATTTCGCCCGGGCTTTTTATCTCACGAGCTTTTTCCATAACGCTGAAGCCGTCGTGAATTTCATAACCAAGGGCTTCCATCTCCTGAATACCTATCGGAGCCAATCGATCAATAGCAATCCGTCTGCTTCCGCCGCTGTACTCCCGAATAATGGCGTCCATCGACTTCGCCCACTCTTTCGCCTTGGCCGGTACCGTGGGGCCAGCACTCATGTAGAAGTAGGTCACCGGCTTCTCAACGCGTGCTACGCCGGGCAGCCCGTCAGAGAGCAAGGATTTACCGCCGTATTCAAAAATAATTGCCCCCGCGTTTGCCGGTACATACACGTAGCGCGCTTCATTGTGGGAACACCAAATCTGCATGTTGGTGGCATCTGTTGCGTAGCGGGTATTCAGCTGGTCATAAAGAATAATGCCCGCTAGATCCTGTCGCACCAGTTCTTCCTGCACCCGCTTCAATCGATAAGCCCGCACCTCATCCAGATCGCAAGGAGGTGAGGTGTATTCCATCGCCCCATGCTGACGCACGGTCTGCAATTCGTTAACGCTAAGAATATTCATCGCCTTTTCCTCAATGCATAAATGGTGGCTCTTCGCAGTTATAAACCACTGCGGGCGGCGCAGTCCACGCGACTTCTTTACACACGTTAACTACCGGGCTTGCACCGGGCAGTTCTTCATGCGACATTCTGCTCCACATTGGCGCTACCGTTTGAGTAGCCGTTCATGAATCATCGAGAACTCATACCCACGGGCCGAGATGTGAAAAATCCGATAACCCACGGCCCGCAGGCCGGAAATCACGTCGACGAAGGCCTCGAACGACATGCCGGGATAGTGATAGTGAAACTCGATCAGCAACTGGCCCGGCAGAGGCTCTAGCCCACCAACGTCTTTCAACACCGCCATTTCGGCACCTTCGATGTCCATCTTGAGGACATCGATTCGGGCGTGGCCCAGGGTTTCGCGAAGGGTATGGAGTGTTTTTACTTCGCATGAGATCGTGTCGGCCCGTGCCGCAAACGCAGCGGGTCGATAATTGAATTTCCCCTCACGTTTCGGAGCTGAAAACACCATGGCCCCATCGCGATCCGAGAGTCCGATCGCGTGAAAAATAAACCTCGGGGGTAAAGGCTGTCGCGCGATCCATGCCACGCTTCGTGGCGTGGGATCAAATGCGTGGAGCTCGACCTGATGTCGACGAATCATCTCGATGTCCCAGGCGATGTTATTACCCACGCCAACCGAATAGACAATGCTTTGAGATGAGAGAAATTGCGGAGCCACCGTCCAGCAGCCGGACCGTTCCCCATAACTTTCAAAAGGCACCACAACATCTCGCGCGATACCGAAGCGGGCCAGCTTCTTCTTTCGAAGAAACTGCTTAAGGGCCTTAAACGCCATGGCCCAGTCCCGCAAACAACCTATGCTGAGCCTCGAGATGGTTAACCATCGACGATCAGCAGCGTCAACCATTGAGCGACGATTGCCGGCTTCTCCTGTGCTTTGACCTCAATACTCACATCATGAGTCATTAACCATTGACCCGGACGCTTCTGAGCGACCGCTGTCAACACAAATCGAGCCCGCACGTCGCTACCGGTAAGAACCGGAGACAAGAAGCGTACCTTTTCAAAGCCGTAATTGATGCTGACCCGACAGTTGTCCAAGCGGGCACTGGCCTCGTAAGCGAAACGAGACAGAAGCGACAGCACTAGGAACCCGTGCACGATCGGGCCCGCAAACCCCGCTTCCTTTGCTGCTTTGTCGTCCAGGTGAATAAACTGAAAATCTTCGGTGCACTCGGCGAACTGCGCGACGCGGGTCGCATCAACCGTAACCCACTCGGAAACGCCCGTCTCCTGACCCACCCAGGCTTCGATTTCATCGGGCGCTATGTCAGGAGTCGGCATGGAATCGTTTACCGGCGGGTCTCAACTCGCCAGATAGCGAATGCCGTGGTCCAACCCCTCCAGCGTCATGGGGTACATCTGATCGTCAACCAGATCCTGAATCAGTCCGATGGACTGCGTGTAGCCCCAATGCGCCTCAGGGGTCGGATTGAGCCAGATAATTTTTTCAAAATTGTCCTTGAGGCGCGTCATCCATGTTACGCCCGACTCACGATTCATGTACTCCACACTACCGCCAACGCTGACGACCTCATATGGCGCCATCGAGGCATCGCCCACAATGATGACTTTGTAATCGCGCTGAAAGGTATGGAGGATGTCCCATGTCGCAATTGTCTCGTTACGACGTCGATGGTTATCCCGCCACATGAAATCATAGAAAAAATTATGAAAATAAAAATATTCCAGATGCTTGAATTCGGTCCTGGCTGCGGAGAACAGTTCCTCACACGTTCGAACGTAGGGATACATTGATCCACCCACGTCAAAAAATACCAGAACTTTTACTGCGTTATGCCGCTCCGGCACCATTCGAATATCAAGCAACCCTGCATTCCGAGCGGTGGAGCGAATCGTGCCATCCAAATCCAGCTCCTCATCCGCACCGCTTCGAGCAAATTTACGAAGACGACGCAGCGCCATCTTGATACTGCGCGTACCGATGGTGATCGAATCATCGAGATTGCGAAACTGCCGTTCCTCCCACACTTTCACCGCTCGACGATTTCGACTCTCCCCGCCGATTCGGATCCCCTCCGGGTGATATCCGCCGTGACCGAATGGAGAGGTCCCACCCGTGCCGATCCATTTGCTGCCGCCCGAATGACGTTTCTCCTGCTCTTCGAGGCGCTTACGAAACTCGTCGAGCAGTTCCTCCAGACTGCCCAGCGATTCAATCTTGGCCTTTTCTTCTTCCGTCAAGTGCTTTTCAAGCTCGGCCCGTAACCAGTCTTCCGGAATCAATGCGCTGATGATGTCGTCAATGCTTTCCATCTCGTTAAACCACGCCCCGAACGCCCGATCAAACCGATCAAAATATTTTTCGTCTTTCACGAGGCAAGCCCGCGATAGAAGATAAAAATCATCAACAGACGCAAAAGCGACTTTCGCGTTGAGCGCCTCAAGCAGCATCAGGTATTCCTTTACTGAAACTGGGATGCCGGTGTTCTTCAGCGTCTGGAAAAAACTAATCAGCATAACGTCGATGAGTTAACTGTTAATCCGCTTAATTCGCTGATTTTTCACGGCGCGCCATGAAGGCCAGGCGTTGGAGCATGTGCACATCCTGCTCGTTTTTAAGCAGCGCGCCATACAGTGGCGGGACAGCGTTAGATGGATCTCGGGACTTTAGAATTTCTTCAGGAATATCGTCTGCCATTAAAAGCTTTAGCCAATCGATCAGTTCGGATGTTGAAGGCTTTTTCTTGAGCCCTGGAATCTCTCGCACTTCGAAAAAGACCTCGAGAGCCTCTTTAATCAGGTTCTTCCGGATCGAGGGGTAATGCACCTCGACAATCTTCTCCATCGTCGTCTTGTCAGGGAAGGCGATAAAGTGAAAAAAGCAACGACGCAAAAAAGCATCCGGCAGCTCTTTTTCATTGTTACTGGTAATCACCACAATAGGCCTATGGATTGCCGCGATCGTTTCGCCCGTTTCGTAGACAAAAAATTCCATCCGATCGAGTTCCAAAAGCAGATCATTGGGAAACTCGATATCCGCTTTATCGATCTCATCGATCAGCAAAACCGCCTGCTCTTGAGAGGTAAAAGCGTCCCACAGCTTGCCCGGACGAATGTAATTCCTGATGTCCTCAACACGTCCGTCTCCCAGCTGCGAGTCCCGTAAGCGCGATACCGCGTCGTACTCATAAAGGCCTTGCTGAGCCTTACTGGTGGACTTGATATGCCAGCGAATCAGCGGCTTATCCAACGCTTGCGCAATTTCCTCGGCCAGCATCGTTTTGCCTGTACCCGGCTCACCCTTGATCAGCAAAGGCCGCTCAAGGGTGACCGCGGCGTTCACCGCCATCGACAGATCTTCTGTCGCGACATATCGCTCCGTTCCGTTAAAACTCATAAAGTGCTCCAAAAAGGGTCGCGCTGATGATAGCAAGATTTGCTCGCTGGACCGGTGGTGCGCAGGCACGTCCCTCCGTCCTCATCCAGCCAGCTAAAGCCGAAAAATCACCCCTTTTTTAGTGCAGAATAAGCGCTCCCATTCCCAGTCGCTGTCTGCCATGTTGAAAATATTTGCCGCTCGTCAGAGCGTGGCTCTCGCCTCGGTAATTCTTCTTGAGGAGGTTGAAGCCGACTATGAACTGCACGTACTTGATTTTTCCAAAGGCGAGCAGAATCTGCCCGAATATCAGGCGGTCAACCCGAAAGGTCGCGTGCCCGCCTTGGTAACCGAGGACGGCATTCTTACCGAAACGCCCGCCATTCTGGTCTATATCGCCCAACGCTTTGGATCCGCTCAGATGACCGGCGCACACGATCCGTTCGTCTTCGCCAAGATTCAGGAGTTCAACAGTTATCTCGCGTCGACCGTGCATGTAGCACATGCGCATCGCTTTCGCGGCACCCGCTGGGCGGATGATGCTCAAGCGCTAGAGGCCATGAAGAAAAAAGTCCCTGAAACCATGACGCAGACTGTGGGCCTTGTCGAAACCGATTTCTTTAAAAGCCCATGGGTAATGGGTGACGCCTACACCGTCTGCGATCCTTATCTGTTCACGATTTGCTCGTGGATCGAGAGTGATGGCGTCGATACATCAAAGATGCCAAGACTCATGGACCATCAGAAGCGTATGCTTGAGCGACCGGCCACTCAGGCCGCACTTGCGCAAATCGGTTAGGTCCCGTTTTCTGTCCCCCTCACTTTTGCCGGCAAGCACCATGTTCAACTCACAACTTCTCAGCGAAATCCGTGACCGCTTTCACCATGTAGATCATTGTCCATACCAGGGACCCAGAATCTTTTTCGAGAATGCGGGCGGATCCTTGACGCTCAAGTCAGTTGTGGAAGTAAGCACACATTTTTCATCCATTCCGGATAACCAGGGTCGTGACAACCCCGCCAGTCGTGAGCTGGTGCGCATCATCAATAAGGCGCGCGACGACATGAAGCTCTTTTTCGGCGTCTCAGACGGCGTGGTCTTTACGGGCGAGAGCGGTACGGAACTCTTGTTCCGTCTGGTAAGGGCAGCGGTTATGGGATCTGCTGCTGGCGGTAACGTGGTCGGCAGCACGCTGGAGCATCCGGCCACGGCCAGCGCGCGAAATCAATGGTGCCCGGTGGCCGGAAAGCAGAACATAAACATTGCCCACGACAAAGATCGGGCGATCGTCACGCCGGAGCATTACCTCGCGCACGTCACACCAGACACCCGCGCGGCGACCATCATTCAGACCAGTCCCGTAACCGGAATGGCGGTTGACGTAAAGGGCGTGGCAGAAGCTATCCGCAGCATCTCTCCCGATTGCTTTATTGTAGTGGACAGCATTCAGCATGCCGCCCACGGTGTTATCGACATCGGCGCCACCGGCGTCGACGGCTGCGCCCTCTCCGGTTACAAGGTTTTCTCGCGACATAACTATGGTGTCGCCTGGGTATCGCCGCGAATGAGCACTCTCCCTCATGAGAAACTTGATGGGACCGCGGATAACTTCTGGGAACTCGGGACGCGTGACACCGGCGCATTTGCGACCTTCAGTACCGTCGTCGAATACCTGGAGTGGTTGGGCAGTCAGGTGAGTGATGCCTCTGACCGACGCGCGCGTTTAGAGGCTGCCGGACGAGCCATGGCAGAACAGGAAGCACATCTGGTGGACGTGGCCATAAATGGGTCAGACGGACGCAACGGCATCCGTGATTTACCCGGGGCGTTCATCGTAGGCGGTGCTGACAATCCTTATCGTGAAGGTCTTGTCTCATACGCGTTTGATCATATCCCGTCCGTCGATGTGGTTGCGGCGCTAAACGAGCGCGGGATCCGGACTCATCTGCGCAAAGCCGATTACTTCTCGGCAAGCGTGCTGGACCCGATCAACCTCGACAGCTGTATCCGCACTTCATTCTGTCACTACAACAGCAAAGACGAGATCCTGGCTCTGCTTGACGCGCTCGCCGAAATCACCCAAAAGTAAACTACCGAACAGCGCGGTTCAGGAACGGCGTGTAAATTCATTCAAATTGGGATAGGAGGATTTTTTATGGCTAAAGGTTACTGGATGTCCGCGTATCGAGAAGTGAACGATCCGGAAAAACTCGCTGCCTACGCAGCTATCGCGGCAGAAGCGGTAAAAGCC
>JAYNKS010000035.1:0-12245 GCA_038111345.1 Gammaproteobacteria bacterium
CCGTTTCAGGTGCTCGACGGAGACAAATCCTTCCTGGTGGGCGAGGCGAATATCGTCGGTCGTGACATCGTGCTGGGGATCAACGAAGGACTTTAAGTGGCGGCCGTCGACCGTCACTTCATAAAGCGGCTCAATCGGCTGATCAGGTGCCCCAGGAGTCGTCATCGATATCTGCGTTGACCGGTTGGAGATCCAGGCAAGCGCCTGCTGACCAGCGGCTTCTCCTGATGTCAGACAGGCTTCATGATCCAGCCATCCTGACGCGCTGCCGGCCATGGCTATTGGCTCGTTGTGCGACGGCGCGACGAAGCAAGCCAGAGATTCTTTCCAGACAGGCTTTATCCCGCGGTGGGAGATCAGATTGACAACCGGTGACCAGCCTGCGGAAACGAGCAGAAGATCGCAGTCCAGTCGCCCCGAAGGATGCCAGCGCCCGTCCCGGCGATGAGCGGTTTCGATGGCGCGCACCGCCGGTGATCCGATGGCATTGAAGCAGGTCGTTCCTGTATGTGCAGTGACGCCAGCAGATTCCAGCGCGTCGACTCTGGTCTTGGCGTCGAGACGCTCTCGGGCGTCGAGGAGGCGCACCGATGCGCCAGCCTGCGCCATCCCACAGGCGACATCGATCGCCGAATCATTATTTCCAGCGACGACCACATTCTCACCAGGAACAACGCTATAGCGATTGAGATAGGTGCTCGCCGCGTTGGCATTCATTATGCCCGGTCGGTCGTTGTTGCCGAAAGCAAAATGCCGTTCTAATGCGCCACAGGCAAGCACTGTGAATCTCGAGCGAAGGGTCCAGAAGCGCTGCCGAGGTAACCACGGGTCGGGGTTGGCCAGATGATCGGTGACACGTTCCAAAAGCCCCGTCACGCTGTTGTCGTACAGACCAAAAGCGGTGGTATTCAGCATCAAGCGAACACCGGCCTGCTTTAACTGCTCGATTTCCTGTTCAAGGGCCTGGGCCGAACCGCCTACGGAAAGGGACTGTCCGCCGAAGCGGAAATCCTGCTCGACCAGCACCACATCGCAGCCCGCGCGGGCCGTCGCAAGCGCCGCGGCCCGACCGGCTGGACCGCTCCCAACCACCAGAACGTCGCAGAACCCGTGCGCATGTTCGTAGCGATCGGGGTCGGGCTCCCGTGAGGCAGTGCCCATTCCGGCCGCTTTTCGGATCAGTTTTTCGTACCACATCCACACGCCGGTTCCGCTGCCGGATTCGAATGGGGGCAGCCCCATAAACGTCTTGTAATAAAAGCCTGCGGCGAAAAAGCGACCCAGCAGGTTATTAACGGCGCCAAGGTCCAGTCGCACGCTTGGCCAGGCGTTTTGCCCGCACGCGTATAGCCCTTCAAAAAGGGGTTGGGTCGTAGCCTTGACGTTTGCGTCCCGGCGATCGCCGCTTCCAAGCGTGACGATCGCGCCCGATTCCTCCACGCCAGCCGACATCAGGCCGCGCGGCCGGTGGTACTTGAAACTGCGCCCCAGAATCTTTTCGTCGTTCGCCAGCAGGGCGGAGGCCAGGCTGTCGCCGGCATACCCGGTAAGCGGCTTACCGTCCCACGTGAACCGGACAGGAGAATGCCTGTCTATGTGGCCACCGCTCGGAAGTCGTTTGGAGATCATTGCGGGTCTTTGGGTTTTTCAAGGACGGCTTGCATTCCATTATGCGCGGCGCGCACCGAATGAATGGCGTGTGTGCGGGTGTCGCGTTCGACAATGATCCACATTCGACAGCCCTGCAGATGCTGCCAGGTTTCAAACTGTACGCCGTCGATATTTTCCCGCTGGAACACCGCGTCATGCCACAGGTCTGCTGACGCGTCTAGCGCCGGGTATTCGACGGAGGCATCGCCCCCGTAGGTAAACTCGCTGTGATCGCGCAGGCCGCAGAAAGGACAGTCAATTCGTAGCATGCGATCGTTAACCGTGCAATTTTGGATCAGGCCCGGCGCCGCGCTCATCAATATTGATGCCACGTGCGAACCGGTCGAGTGAAAAATTCTCAACAACCGGGTCCGGTCGGTTGTTCGCGATCAAATCGGCAAAGTACCATCCTGACGCGGGACTCGCCTTGAATCCGCCATAGTTCCACCCTGCATTAAGGTAGAGATTTGACAGCGGCGTCCTGCAAATGAAGGCCGAACCGTCCATCGACATATCCATCACGCCTGACCAATGGCGAAGCAGGCGAACGCGCCCGAGGCAGGGCAGGATGGATGTAGCGCATTCGGCTACATCCTGCACGATCGGAAGATTGCCTCTCTGTGCGTACGATTTATACCAGTCGAGGTCTCCGCCGAAGACCATGCCGCCTTTGTCGGATTGCGAGATATAGAAATGAGCGCCGCCGACGCCAAAGACAACGACATGATCGAGAAGCGGTTTGAGCGGTTCGGATACGAAGGCCTGAAGCTTATGGGATTCGATGGGCAGTCTGCCTAACTCGGACATGCGCCACAGTCGGGACGTATTGCCGGCCACGGCGAACCCTATTTTCTTCGCCCGAATAATGCCGCGAGAAGTCTCGAGCGCAGAAACCTTATCCCCTTGGCGTTTAATCCCGATCACCTCGCAGTTTTGCAGGATATCGACGCCGCGTTGGTCTGCGCCTCGCGCATAGCCCCAGGCGACCGCGTCATGGCGGGCGGTGCCCGCCCGTGGCTGCACCATGGCGCCGGTAATCGGGAAGCGTGCATCGGGTGAGTAGTTGAGATGCGGGATATTACGCTTGAGCGTGGGCAGGTCCCAAAGTTCGCCGTCGGTTCCTGTCAAACGCATCGTGTTGTATCGACGGGCCGTCGCGTCCCGCGCGGCGGGGCTGTGCAACAGACTGACATGAGCCCGTTGACTGAACATCACGTTGTAATTGAGATCGTGACTCAGGTTTTCCCAGAGTTTAAGCGAATGCTCATAGAACTCCCGATTTCCCGGCATCATGTAGTTTGACCGCACGATGGTGGTGTTTCGCCCGCCGTTACCTCCCCCTAGCCAGCCTTTTTCCACCACGGCGATATTTGTGACGCCATGGTTCTTGGCAAGGTAATACGCGGTCGCCAGTCCGTGCAGTCCGCCACCTACAATAACGACGTCGTATTCTTCTTTTGGTTCCGGATCACGCCAGGCCCGTGTCCAGCCTTTCTGGCCAGAAAGACCGTTGAGAAAGACTTGCCAGGCGGAGTAGCGCTTCATCGGGAGGGGTATGATGTGGGTTATCGACTGATGGCCTTTTGCCACCAGAACAGACGGCGGATCATTCTAAAAATAGTCGACCGTTGGTTTCAAGTGATCGGATGTTGAATCAGAGGCTACGAGTCGGCCTTACGCTTTGATAGGTCCAATTTAAAACCAGATTATCTACTCAGGTCGGGCTCTCCCCCCAGGCACCTTATGACGCCATCTTCTCCTGCGCTTTATCCACCGCCTCGTTCGTTAGCCTGGTTGGTGTGGAGCCTTGGCGCGGGCCTTTTCCTGCTGGGATTTTTTCATCGGGTGGCACCGGCGGTTTTGCATCGTGAATTGAGTCTGGATTTTGGGCTGAGCGCCGCTGGTCTTGGAAGCCTGTCGGCGTTGTATTTCTACTCCTACGTCGCCATGCAGATCCCGACCGGATTGCTGGCAGATCGACTGGGACCGCGGCGACTTCTGATTGTGGGCATTGTGGTGAGTACGATCGGCGCATTAGTGTTCGCAATGGCTCCCACTTTGTTTTGGGCGGGGGTGGGGCGGTTTCTGATTGGCGGTTCGGTGGCGGTGGGTTTTGTTTGCACGTTGAAACTCGCAACGCACTGGCTGGCTCCGGATAAATTCTCGCTGGCGGCTGGACTTCTCCTTGTCGCCGGGATGACGGGAGCGGTGTTTGCCGGCGTGCCTCTGCAGGTGGCCAGCGATCTCTTTGGCTGGCGCGGCGTTACGCTGGGCGTGGCGGCCCTCGGTCTAGCCCTCTTTGTTGTTGTTGCGATCGTTGTGCGAGACGATCCGCGACAAAGAGGCTACTCCGGTTTTGTCCCCAGACACGATAACAACACCTCGACGACCAGTGAATGGCGCAAACTCCGGGCCGTTTTCGCGTATCGGAATACCACGTTATTGGCTCTGGCGCCCGGCGGGATTGTGGGTTCCGTGTTGGCCTTTTCCGGGCTCTGGGGTATGCCGTTTCTCACAGATGTCTACCGGATGACCCCTGGAATGGCCGCCACGTTGTGCTCTGCCGTGATGCTCGCGTGGGCATTCAGTGGACCGCTCTTTGGCGTATTGTCAGAGCGACGCAAACGTCGGCGTTCGCTGTACCTCAGTGGCGCATCTTGTGCGCTTTTTTGCTGGGCGGTTGTCGTACTGATTCCCGGACTTCCAATCGGGGTCCTTGTTGTGGCCCTAATCAGCGCAGGGTTTTTTTCAGGGGGAATGATTCTGGGGTTTACGCAGGCGAAGGAATCTGTGCCGATCAAGTTGGCCGGTACGGTATCAGGCGTCGTGAACATGGGCGTGATGTGTGGGCCGATGTTGTTACAGCCGCTCATCGGCTGGATACTGGACCGTTTGTGGCAGGGCCAGCTGGGCCCGGACGGTCTGAGAATCTACGTTTTTGAGAGTTACCGATTGGGTTTTTCACTCATGCTGGTGTGGTTGCTGATTGCGGTTGTCAGTATCGCGTTCTCAAGGGAGACCTATGCAACCCAGCTACCGGAAACATAAAATCTGGGTGCATTTTTGAAGAGATCTTGTATGGACGATACGCCCGCGCTGCGAAAAGAGTTTGAGGCCTTCATCGAGGCCTATCCGGATACGGAATTTGTCGATGTGCTGCTGCCAGATTTGTGCAATATCATCCGGGGCAAACGAATCAATCGTGATCAGTTCGAGAAGTTATTTACCCATGGGCTCCAGATCCCCAGCTCAATCTACCTTCTGGATGTAAACGGAAATTGCACGGATGCGGGGGGTCGCGGCTTCTCGGACGGGGACCCGGATGTTCAGGTTCGCCCGGTCCCCGGGACTCTCAAACCGGTGCCCTGGGGAGTTTCTGGGGCGGCACAGGTGATGGGCTGTCTGTGGGGGTTAGATGGCGCGCCGTGCGAGGTTGATCCCCGCCATGTGCTCGAGAGCGTGGTCTCACGACTGCGCCGGGACGGAATGAATCCCGTCGTAGCTTTGGAGCTTGAGTTCTATCTGCTGGACGCTTCAAGCGCGGAAACTCGTGAGCCAAGACCCCCGGTATTACCCGAGACTGGACGTCAGGCCTCGGCCACTCAAGTCTACAGCCTCGCCGATCTCGACGGCTTTACGGGATTCCTGAGCGAGATCGAAAACGTTTGTCGAGCTCAGAACATTCCTATGGGTGCCTCGACCGCTGAGTATGCGGCAGGTCAGTACGAGATCAATCTGGATCACGTTGACGATCCGCTTCTTGCTGCAGACCACGCGATCCTGCTCCAGCGGGCGGTGAAGGGGGTTGCGCGAAACCATGGCGCGGTAGCGACGTTCATGGCGAAGCCGTACCCCGACGGTGCGGGTAGCGGCCTTCATATCCATGTCAGCGTCCTGGATGAGACTGGCAGGAATATCTTTGATGACGGCAGCGATTTGGGATCGGCTGAACTTCGCCATGCGGCTGCGGGTCTTCTTGAAATGCTTCCGGAGTCGATGGCTGTATTTGCGCCGAACGTGAACTCTTTCAGACGCTTTGCGCCTAATTTATATGTGCCAACGGCACCCAGCTGGGGTTATAACAATCGCTCAGTCGCGGTACGCATCCCGGCAGGCTCGTCCAGCGCGAGGCGAATCGAGCATCGGGTCGCGGGCGCTGATGCCAACCCTTACCTGACATTGGCGGCAATTCTTGCCGGCATTCATTTTGGACTCAGCAGAAGGTCTGAGGCGCCTCAGCCCAGTGAGGAGAACGCGGGCGCCGAGATGGACCCCGGGATGCCCTTTACGTGGCAAGGGGCGCTTGATCAGTTTGCAAAAGGCCCCGGTCTGTCCGACTATTTTGGAGGCAGTTATTCAGAATTATTCAGGGGATGCAAGCAGTATGAGCTCGATGCGTTCTCTCGAGAGTTCACACCTCTCGAGTACCGGTGGTACCTCGCCCCGGAATAAGAGCCACGCGCTTAGCTGAAGCGAAGCACAATCCAAATACTTGTTGCGGCAAACATTCCGAGGGTGTATCGCAAGTTCCAGGCGAAGCACTGATACGCGGTAATGCCATAGCGCCCCTGCATCGCAAGATTCAAGCCAGAGATTGGCCCGCCGGTCGATCCGACCGACCATGTCACGACAAAGACAAGCGCGAGCATCAAAGGGTCGGGATCGAGGGGCGCAACCACCGCTGACGCTGCCACAATGGTGACGATGGCATGCACACCTACAAGGGCGAAAAACAGAAGAACCGCCATGAGACCGATGGCCACCTCCGGCGTGAAGGTCGAAACCCCGAGCGCAAGCGGATTTTTGAGCATCAGTACCGAGATACCGGCGGCCATGACGCCGGTGCTGAAAAATAACAACAGTTCGCCGTACGTATCCGGGAGACGATTTAGACTGAAGTCGCGCACGGTGAGAAGGGCGGTAACGAGCGAGCGCTGGACGCTGAGTACCAGAGTCGGCACCAACACCGCCAGAGCAGAGACCAGCACTAGAACTGATACGTCCGGTAGTGTCTGATGAGCGATGAGAACACAAACCATCATCAAAGAAGGTACCCAGAAGGCCCTGAAGTTGACCGGGTATCCTTCAAAATCATTCAGCCCTCCCTGCGCACGGAATCGATGCTCGGCCCAGGTCAGGAGAAAGCCCACACCACACAATGGCAGTGAAAAAACTAAAAGATCGGCCCAGCGAGCTCCCGGCGCGTAGAGCAGACAGGTCCCCATCGAGGCGAAGAACGGTGACCAAAGCGCAGCGAGCGCGAAACTGCGCTGCACAGAGGTGGCGGTCGTTCGATCGAGAGTCAATCCTTTTTTGAGCGCGTCGGCAAAAATAATAAACGCCGATAAGTTGATCACTGAAGAGAAGAGATGCACGCCGATCAGGGTTTGCCAGAATGCTCGGGTCCCGTTACCGGACGGCATGGCATGCTTATCTCGCGTCTGGGTAATGAGTCGAAGGAAGCTGACCGCGCATAACAGGCTTATCAACAGATGGTTTTGGGTCAATAACTGCTTTATCGGCAGCTCGCGATAACCTTGCAGCCAGGCAATTAATAGGCAGACGAAGCCAATCCCAAAAAAAACAGCGCACTGAATCTGCTGGACGGCCCGGGCGCGACCCCAGAGGAGAATCAAGGATGCCAGCGCGCTCAATCCAGAGACCCACAGGAAGTCGCTGAGTCCTACACCGCCAAGAACAGAGGTAACGATCATCAATAACATGAGGCCGCCCGCGAGCCGTTGCTGGGGAGGGTTGCGGGTCAATTCCGTCACGGCTGTCGCCTGCTGTACGTCGTTTTGTGATTCGGGGGGAGGTTCGGCGGGATCCACCAGACAGCGGCTATTCGATCCCCGAATATTTTAGTCGATGACACGCAGGCCGATCGGCGGCGGTTTTTTGTATGGCAGGCGCTTTATTGATGTGGACGGTCATTTGAGGATAGGAAAAGCAGGATCAATCGTTCAAAATCGTCGGTTCATCAATTCAAGGAGTCTCTTTCTTGAGTCATAAGAGCGATCGCCCCCTCATCTCGAAGATCGAGACGTTCAGTCAGCCCTTTGTCTCATTCGTTCGCGTTACGGCAGAAGATGGCTCAATGGGTTGGGGCCAGATATCGCCATACAACGCTGATATATCGGCCCTTGTCCTGCATCGTCAGGTGGCTCCGTGGACGCTGGGCCAGCCGGCGGATGGGATATCCGGCCTAGTCGAGATCATTCCTGAGAGGGAGCATAAGTTTCCGGGATCATATCTTCGGCGCGCCCTGGGTGGATTGGAGACCGCCTTGTGGGACAGACAGGGTCGGCTGGAAGGCAAGAGCGTATGTGAGTTACTCGGGGGTTCTCCCGGCCCATTGCGGGTGTATGCGTCCAGCATGAGGCGGGATATCACGCCTGAGGATGAAGCCACCCGCTTTGCCCGCTTGCGTGACATCGCTGGCTATGACGCCTTTAAATTTCGGGTCGGAGCGGAGTGTGGGCGCGACGTTGATGAATGGCCCGGTCGGACCGAGGCTATTGTCCCCAAGCTGCGCCAGGTTTTGGGCCATGACGTGTCGCTGTTGGTCGACGCCAACAGCGGATTTTCCCCGGAGCGTGCAATTGAGGTGGGCAAGATGCTCGAGCAGGAGGGCGTTGAGCATTTCGAAGAGCCTTGTCCTTACTGGGAATTGGAGCAAACCCGCCGCGTGACCGAGGCACTGCGGCTGGACGTGACGGGTGGTGAGCAGGACTGCGACTTGCCGACCTGGCGTCGCATGATAGACATGCGCGCTGTCGATATCGTTCAGCCGGATGTGTGTTACGTCGGCGGGATGATTCGGGCTCAGAAGGTCGCCCAGATGGCGAACGAGAAGGGCCTGCCGTGCACGCCTCACTGCGCCAATCTATCCATGGTAACTCTGTTTACTATGCATCTGCTGAGAGCGATCCCTAACGCCGGGAAATATCTTGAGTTTTCAATAGAGGGCCCGGAGTATTACCCTTGGCAGGAAGATCTGTTTGTTGAGTCGCCTTATCAAATCGAGTCAGGCTGTATTCGGGTAACGGGCGCGCCTGGATGGGGCGTCGACATTAACCCATCATGGATCGAGCGGGCGGTTTACCAGCAAAGTGTTCTGGAGCCCTAGGTGCTCCGCCGAAAATTGAGCCCAACATCAGACTGAGCACAAGCAGATGAGTCACGGTATTTTTTCCCCAAATTTTAAGGAGACTCCATATTGGTGGGATGCGTCACCGCTCGATGGATCTGAGCCGGCGCCGATTGGCCCCGTTGTGGATGTGCTTGTGATTGGAGCCGGCTATACCGGCCTATGCGCCGCCCTGCAAACCGCTCGCGGCGGAAAAAACACGCTGGTTATTGATCGGCATGAGCCAGGCTGGGGGTGTAGTTCACGTAACGGGGGTCAAATCTCTACGGGCATAAAGCCGGATTACCACGCGTTGGCGCGCGACCACGGCGAGGCGGTCGCGCTTGAGACTCACAAAGAAGGCCTGCGTGCTGTGTCCTGGATCGGTGATTTTATAAAGGCAGAGTCGCTCGATTGTGCCTACCGCGTGTGTGGGCGTTTTTATGGTGCACACACGCCGAAGCACTTTGAAAAACTGAAAAATAAAATGGCCTCTCAGCAGCCTGGGGCGACCGTTGATGCTTATGTCGTGCCTAGGGCTGAACAGCACAAAGAAATCGATTCAGCGTTCTATCATGGTGGGGTGGTGCAGACGCCGTTCGCGTCGCTGGATCCCGGCGCCTACCATAAGGGTCTTTTGGCGCGAGCCCGGGAGAGCGGGGCGGTCGTGGCAGGGCACACCGAGGCGCTTTCGATTGAACGGCGCCGAGGTGGGATCGGTTTTAACGTTCGAACATCACGAGGCCTGATTCAGGCAGAGGATGTCGTGATCGCAACCAACGGCTATACCTCTCGATTGACGCCTTGGCAGCAGCGACGGGTGTTCCCGATTGGGAGCTATATGATCGCTACAGAGGATCTGGGGGATCAGGCCAGGGCGTTGATTCCCCACGACCGAATGGTCGTGGACTCACGGCGGATCGTGGTCTACTACCGACTCTCTCCAGACGGGCGGAGGATTATTTTCGGTGGAAGGGTCTCACTGGCTGAGACCAACCCCAGAATCAGCGCGCCGCGCTTGCATCGCCATATGACGGCGATCTTTCCGCAACTCGAAACGGCCAAGATCAGTCACTCGTGGATGGGGTTCGTTGGATGGACGTTTCAACACATGCCGCATCTCGGCAGGCACGACGGGGTGTGGTACTCAATGGGCTATTGCGGCTCCGGGGTAGCGTTATCGAGTTACTTCGGCACGAAACTTGGGCAACAGATCCTGGGGCTCGATCAAGGGAAGTCGGTCTTATGTGATCTTCCCTTTCGAACTAAACCGCTTTACTACGGGAAGCCCTGGTTCCTGACCGCTTCGGTGGGTTGGTACGGTTTTCTCGATCGGATGGGAATTTGACCGCATCGCGGGGGGTGGGGATTGTTGTTAGCGATCGGTCGGGTATCAGCGATTAAGAAGCACTTCGAGAACAAATCGGGAGCCGAAGTATCCAAGCGCCATCAGCGTAAAGCCCGCACCTGTCCATAGCACGGCTGTTTGTCCCCGCCACCCAAGCAATCCCCGGCCGGCAATCAGTCCTGCCAGACTAACCCAGGCAAGTAGGGCCAAAACGGTGTGATGGTTGAATAGCAAGGCATCGCCGAACATGCGCCCTGCAGATAGCGCTCCGCTGATCAACGTGACTGTCAACAATGCGAACCCAATGTAGACGAGCTGGAACAGTACCCGCTCCATCGTTTGGATGGGCGGCAGGGAGCGCCAGGAACTGACGGTCTGGGCCTCTTTCAGACTCCTGTCGTAGGCCTGCAGCAATAGCGCCTGTGCAAACGCAAGACTCACCAGAGCGTAAGCAAGACCGGCCCCTGCCATGTGGAGAAACCCGAGTGTGCCGCCAAGGCTGGATGCGTAGGCAGGGCCGGGTAGAAGCCAGCCCACGAGCGCTCCGGCAAACGCTGTGGGGTAGATGAAAACCCCCAGCGTATGAATCGGCTGGAACAGTCGCGCCACCAGGAATAACAGTGTGACGAGGAGCGTGATGAGCGAGAGCGTGGTTCCCAGCGCCAGGTTTGGTGTTCCGGACAGCACGAGCATCGGCGTCAGACTCAACCCGTGCGCGATCACCGCAAGATAAACGAGCAGCAGATCAAACGGTCCCGGTTGTCGTGAGGAGGATGTCCCTCGAAGCGTGCGCAGAGTCAAAACGGTCGCTGCGAAATACAAAAGGCACGAGGTGAAACTAAGGGTAGAGGTCATCATAACAACCAACCGGAGCGGATTTTACATCCGCGTCGTTGACTAAAGGCGTGTCTGAATCCGTGTAAACTCGCGCTATTGGGCAAATGAATGAAGCCGAGTGTAGCTCAAGCGCCTCACTCGGGTGGATTCGATAAAGTCTTTCGAGACGTCAACGGCTTTTCTTAAAACCATAGGGCTATGTTTTCACAGCTGGGCGATCGCCTTAAGGACACCTTTAAAAATCTTACCGGTCGCGGACGGCTGACCGAAGAGAACATTAGTGACGCCCTGCGAGAAGTGCGCAAGGCGCTACTTGAGGCTGACGTCGCCCTGCCGGTGGCCAAAGCCTTTCTTGAGCGCGTACGTGATCGGGCCGTCGGCCAAGAGGTCTTATCGAGCCTCTCCCCGGGCCAGGCGGTCATCAAGATTGTCAACGACGAACTGGTCACGCTCATGGGCCAGGAGAACGAGTCGCTGAATTTGGCGGCTCGCCCGCCGGTAGTCATTCTGCTTGCGGGGCTACAAGGTGCAGGCAAGACCACCACGGCAGCGAAATTGGCACGGTTTCTTTCCGAGCAGCAGAAAAAGCGGGTGCTCTTGACTAGTGTAGACGTGTATCGTCCCGCGGCCATCGAGCAGTTGCGTCAGCTGGCCGCCAAACTCGAGATTGAATTCAGAACCGAAGGTGAAGGGCCCTCGTCTATCGTGGAAGATGCCCTGCAGCATGCGAGGACACGTGCGTTTGATGTCTTAATCATTGATACCGCTGGCCGGCTACACGTGGATGATCAAATGATGACCGAATTGGCCGCCATTCATCAGCAGGTAACGCCGGTAGAAACGCTTTTCGTGGTCGACAGCATGACGGGTCAGGACGCGGTCAGGAGTGCTGCAGCGTTTGATGCAGCGCTCACGCTTACCGGAGTCGTGCTGACAAAGACCGATGGCGATGCGCGTGGAGGGGCAGCCCTTTCGATTCGGTCTGTGACCGGAAAGCCGATCAAGTTTCTGGGAGTGGGCGAGACGACGAATGCGTTGGAGCCTTTTCATCCCTCGCGGGTCGCCTCCCGTATTCTGGGCATGGGAGATGTAGTCACTCTGGTCGAAGATGTTCAGCGTTCTGTCGATGAAACCAAGGCGAAAAAAATTGCCGAAAAGTTGCGAAAGGGTAAGTCCTTTGATCTGGATGACTTTCGTGATCAACTGTTTCAGGTTGAGAAGATGGGTGGACTCGGAGGTTTGCTGGAGAAATTACCGGGCGCCGCTCAACTGCCTGCGACA
>JAYNKS010000036.1:0-4360 GCA_038111345.1 Gammaproteobacteria bacterium
ACAGGCTTATGGCGAGCAGTTAAGAGCGATTGATGACCTTCTGGTCGATGGCTGGGAGGTAAAAGTCAGCGAGAAGAGCGGCAACCCCCGTTACGTCAGGCCATCAGTGCTGGTAATTTTTCGTGAGGACAATCGATTTCTCCTGGATTCAGTAATCCCTCGACGCGGCCAAGTATCCGGTGACTACGACCTCATTTTGGCCGCCCAACCGTGGCGAGCCCGAATGGGCGCGAATTTTAAAGTCGACAAAGTCCTCGCCCCGCTGGTACGAAGCCTTCGACCCGGCGGTCGATTGCTCGCCGTGCAATCCTCAGGCCGGGACCCCGGCATGGAACTGATTCACTCGATCTGGCCAGACGAGAAACCTTTTCAGGTGGATCGTCATGAATTGATAAAGACGCTGAAAGCCAAGCTCGGTCGAGCCGCGGCAAACTACAACTTCAACTCCGGCTCGGACAGCAAGTCCCTACTCACCTATCAGATGAAGACCCTACCGAACGAAATCGCCGAAAGCATCGGCACCTCCACCCTATTCGCTGCATGGAACGCCTGCACCTATGTGGCCCAAATTGAAGATGATCGACTGCAGGAAGCGGTCATGTCGGGCGCCTACCTGGAGGCCACTCAAAAAATTCTTCACAAACATAAAGGTATCTGGTTTCAAGATGAGACATTTGTTATTTCCAGGCGTCGAAATTCCCTGACCCACTCCAGCACGATGAACGGCACCTAGGAACAGACCCTTCCCTTACCTATCACCACGCCCAGCACTCAGAGACGATCATGAAAGACCATTATTACTTTGACAATGCCGCCACCACGCTACCCAAGCCTGAGGTGGTCTACCAATTCATGGATCAGTTCTTTCGAAGCCATGGCGTAAACCCCGGTCGTTCAGGGCACGAATTAGCAGTCGAGGCTGAGACCATGATCGTCCAAACCCGACGGCTGCTGGCTCAGTTCTTCGGGTTCGCAGGTGATCCCGGCAGGGTGACGTTTTCTCAGAACGCCACGGATTCGATGAATGCCGCTCTGAGCGGCATCCTTAACCCGGGCGATCACCTAATCATTACTCGAATGGAACACAACTGCGTGCTTCGACCGGCGAATCATTTCGAGCGTGACCACGGCATCGAGGTGACTCGGGTGACTGCGGATAGTCAGGGGTATGTAGACCCCGATGAAATACGCAAAAGCATAAAACCAAACACCAAAGCCGTCGTTATCAATCATGCGTCGAACGTCACGGGATCCCTTCAAGATGCATTCGCTATAGGGAAGCTGGTGAATGAAACGGATGCACTGTTTATTCTTGATTCCTGCCAAACCGCCGGAGTCGTACCAATTGCGATGGATGAGTGGGGTGTGGATGTACTTGTCTATACGGGCCATAAGGGGCTGTTTGGCCCGATGGGTATTGGTGGAATGATCGTTGGCGAAGGCGTAGAGATTCGACCCCCTCGGGTGGGTGGCACGGGGGTCAACTCAATTTCTCCCTTTCAGCCCGATGAGTATCCCTATCGCCTTGAAACCGGCACCCATTGTCTTCCCGGAATAGCCGGTTTGAATGCGGCACAAAAGTGGTTCGCTGAGCTCGGCAAGTCCCATGGTGCGCCGGACGACGCTACTCATCAGCAGGCATGTGGATTCGCACTTGCCCACATTCATGAAACGGAAAGCGCAGTCGCCAACCGGTTGCTTGAGGCCTTTAACGCTTTGGACGGGGTCAAGACCTACGGTCCTCAGGCGGGTCAACCTCGGGTCTCAACCCTATCCATCAACATCCGTGATCTCCCGGCCGATCAGGTTGGAACCATGCTTGATGCTGACCATGCAGTTTGTGTTCGGCCAGGACTTCACTGCGCGCCGGATGTTCACGAACTTATGGGAACCGTATCCCAAAAAGGCACCGTCCGCTTTGCCCCGGGGTATTTCACCGACGAGGAAGATATCCATCAGGCGATTGCCGCGGTCGAGGATCTAGCAAGCGCTTAAATGCCGATGCTGACGTCTAACCCCCAAGAACTTCTCTTTTAAAGCGTTTGGCTTTAACGGACCCTAAACAGGACTCGTCATGAAATCAGTCGATAGCGTCGTTGACCTCGTAGGCGGCACGCCACTCGTGCGCCTCAATAATATTGTGGAACCGGACATGGCAACCGTTTACGCAAAAATGGAAAACCTTAATCCGTCGGGCTCGGTTAAAGATCGAATGGCGATCAACATGGTGAACCGGGCCGAAGAAGCCGGTCTGCTTAAACCCGGCGGCACGCTTGTCGAGAGCACATCCGGGAATACAGGCTTGGGTCTTGCTATGGCGGCTGCCGCCCGGGGATACCGATGTGTGTTTACGATTCCGGACAAGATGAGTCAGGAAAAAATCGATATGCTCAAAGCCTACGGAGCGGAGGTTATCGTAACCGCAACCGAACTGGACCATCATCATCCTGACAGTTACGTCGAAGTAGCAAAACGGATTGCCCGGGAAACGCCGGGGGCGTTTTACACGGATCAATATTCCAATCCCCACAATCCAGAAGCCCACTACCTCACTACGGGACCCGAAATCTGGGAGGCGACCGACGGGAAGATCGATTCGTTCGTTGCGGGCCTGGGCACGGGCGGCACGATTTCTGGAACGGGCAAATACCTAAAGGAAAAAGCGGCCGAGGCCGGTCGAACCGTTCGCATTGTCGGGCCAGACCCGTTCGGCAGTATTTACAAGGAGGCTCACGAAAAAGGCGAATGGAGCACGCCATCACTTTATCGCGTTGAAGGAATAGGCCATGATTTCATGGTCGATACCCTGGACCTCGGCGTCGTCGATGAGGTGATCAACGTCTCCGACCGGGACTCCTTTTTGATGGCACGTCGATTGGCCCGGCAGGAGGGAATTCTTTCAGGCGGATCTACCGGAACCGTTTTTTATGGCGCGTTGCAGGAAGCCCGACGACTGGGACCGGGCAAAATCGTCGTTGCCATTGTCTGTGATTCCGGGGATCGCTACATCAGCAAATGCTTCAACGACGAGTGGATGAGAGATATGGGCTACTTCTCTCCCGAAGCCAACTTGGGCAGCGTCCAAGAGCTTATCGCGGAACGCGCTCAAAACGTCACCTTTGCCGATCCCAGCGAGACGCTTCGTGACGTCATTGCGCGAATGGCCCTGACAGGTATTTCCCAGATGCCTGTGGCATCGGGCCAGGGGGATATACGGATGATTGAAGAGCTCGATATCCTCAGAGCGGTCGCCAGCAACGAGCATGGTCTGGAGGACAGTGTACGCGACGTCGCGCGACCCTTGCAGGGCAAGGTCAGTCTGAACGATAAACTTTCCCAGGTGCAGGCGATTTTTGAAGAAAATAATGTCGCTGTCGTTGTCCACGACGGCGAGGTTAAAGGCATCATTAACAAGATAGATCTTCTAGAATTCATCAACAAGAAAAGCTGGTCTGGCGATTAGGATCCCGACTGCCATCCACCCTGCGGAGAAGCCCCTTTGAAATTTGATACAAAAGTTGTGCGCGCCGGTATTAACCCCGACCCCACCACCGGCTCCATCCTGCCGCCCATTTATGAGACGGCAACCTATGTCTTGCCAGAGGTGGGGCGTGACCGCGGCTTTGACTACACCCGATCGTCGAACCCAACCCGACAGGTGCTTGAAGAAAACCTGGCAGCTATCGAGAGCGGTGACTATGCGATCAGCTTCGCCAGCGGCATGGCGGCGGTGGATGCGTGCTTTAAGCTATTTACGGCAGGCGATCATATTGTCTGCGGGGACGACGTTTATGGCGGCGTCACACGATTACTGGACAACGTGATCGTGCAGCAGGGCCTTAGCGTTAGCTACGTCGACACCACCAAGGTAGAAGCGGTAAAAGCTGCCATCACTCCAAAAACGAAAATCCTTTGGATCGAGACCCCAACCAATCCGCTGTTAAAAGTCAGCGATCTGGAGGCAATGGTCAAGATCGCTAAGGACGCCGGTATTTTGCTCGGCGTCGATGCAACGTTCGCAACCCCTGTCTTTCTTCGTCCGCTGGAGTTCGGCGCTGATATCGTGATGCACAGCACGACCAAATACCTCGCCGGACACAATCAGATTATTGGTGGCGTGCTGATCACAAACCACGAGCACATCTTCCAGAAGATGAAATATATTCAGAAGACCATTGGTGCCGTGTCCAGTCCGTTTGATTGCTGGCTGAATTTAAGCGGACTAAAAACCCTTCACCTTCGAATGAAGCGCCACGAAGAATCGGCGCTTCAGGTCGCGCAATTCCTGGAGGGTCACGCCAAAATCGACCGTGTCCTCTATCCGGGCTTGGCTTCTCATCCTCAGCATGCCCTTGCGAAG
>JAYNKS010000036.1:4370-12244 GCA_038111345.1 Gammaproteobacteria bacterium
CCATTGCGAAGGCCCAAATGTCCGGCTTCAGCGGCATGATTACTTTTGAACTCACAGGTGGTACCGAAGCCGGTAAAAGACTAATGAATAACGTCCGCCTTTGTGGGCTGGCAGAGAGTCTGGGCAGTGTCGAAACCATGATTACCCACCCGGCCAGCATGACTCATGTGGACGTGCCGGTCGAAGACAGGCGCAAACGCGGATTGACGGACGGACTGGTCCGGCTCTCAGTCGGCATTGAGGATGTAGATGACATTATTGCCGACCTCGAATCCGCTCTGGAGAAAGCGTAGCGCCGGAGCCGTTGGTCGCAAAACGACCGAAGGATCTTAGCGACCCTCAGGTTAACCGTCGGGCGCAATAGCGCCCGACAAACTCGACGGCTTGTTTCTCCCGGGACCGAACTTCAGCGCGAAGCTCAAGTTCCGCGCGAGCCCGGCTTTGCATCTCATCCAGAAACTGGGTAACCACAGGAGCATCCGGCCGAAAGCAGCGGGCCGTGATCGGATCATCGCCACAGGGTCGCAGATACGCAATGTCGCTACGGACGACCGCGATGTCCGCCTCAAGACCCCGCTCACCGCAAACCAACGATGTCATTGCCCATCCGGATAGAGTACACAGCGTTGCCAGCGTACCGGCAAATGCCGTTTGCTTATCGTTCAGATTGGCCTCCAGGGGGGCACAAAGCGTAAGGCTATCTCCCGTGAGGTCTCCGGCCATAATCTGGAAATGCCCCGTCATGGGCACGCGGTGGCGCAGGTAGTCCACCAGGTGCTCAAGCGTGTTGGGGTTAGTCATCCATCCGGCCCAACGGGAACATCTGGCCGCTGCTCATTACGCCAAGGACATTCTCGTCCCCCGCGATCGGCTGGGCGATTTCTGCCAGTTCGTAAAAGACCGAGCGGGTAATCAAGGCATCCAATCCATCCCGAATGGTCACGTAAGGAGAAGGCCCGGCCGAGCCGGCTTTTTCAGTCACCTTGATCAAGTGATCGGGGCCGGCGATCACCGCATCGTCCACATTCGTACGAAACACCAGACGCTGGTCCGGGCCGGGATTAAGCTGTTCTAATTCGACAGCCAAAAACGGTGCATCGTCCACTTTAATTCGCAACTTCTCCGAGGGCGATATCAAGAAAAATTCGTTCTCTTCCTTGATCAGCACGCGCGACAACACCTTGACCAACTTTGGCCGAAGGATTGGAGACCCAAGATACAGCCACTCACCCGATCGGGTAATGCGAAGATCAAAATCTCGGGCATCGCCGGGTTGCCACCTGTGCAGCGGCGGACGCTTTTCACGCTGCATCTCGACCGCCAACGCCTCGAGTCGACTCAGGCCACGGGTATCGCTGTCGCTCAGGAGACTATCCCCTTTACCGGCCGGGGTCGACCGGTCGCATCGATCGCGACAAACGTGAACAGCCCTTCCGTTACCCGCTCTTCAGTCTGGTCATGGCGACGACGCACCCAAGTCTCGACCTTGACCGCAATAGAGGTCGTACCGATGCGCTCTGTCGTGCAGTAGCAGCTGACTTGGTCTCCGATCTGGACCGGGCGATGAAACGTCATGCCGTCAACTGCTACGGTGGTGACACGCCCTCCAGCTATCGCAAAGGCATGGGTCCCACCGGCGAGATCCATCTGGGCCATGATCCATCCACCAAAGATATCGCCGTTAGGGTTGGCGTCCGAAGGCATAGCAATGGTTCGCACCGACGGGACAGTGTTTGGCGCCACGCTCATGGATTGGCGCTCCGGGGTGCTCTACCCATCGAATAAAACTCATCGTTCGGCCGCATACCGATCAGATTCGCCATTCGGTTAGATAGCGCGAAAAAAGCGGCAATCGCGCCGATATCCCATATATCCTCGTCGTCAAAACCCAGCGCGTGAAGGCGCTCAAAGTCGGTTTGCTCCACCGAGGCAGAATCTCTTGCGATCTTGTCGGCGAATAAAAGCATGGCCTTTTGCCGATCTGAGATGTCGGCTTTCCTAAAATTAATAGCCACTTGATCCGCCACCAGTGGATCGCGTGCATAAATTCGCAAGATAGCACCGTGAGCCACAACACAGTACTGGCAATGGTTTGCACCGGAGGTCGACACCACGATCATTTCTTTCTCTGCTTTGGATAATCCGCCGTCCCGTAGCATCAGCGCATCGTGATAGTCGAAAAACGCTCGGCATTCATCGGGACGGTGGGCAAGCGTGAGAAAGACGTTGGGAACAAAGCCGGCTTTTTCCTGAACGGCCAAAATGCGCTGTTTTAAATCCTCTGGTAAATCCTCCAACTGAGGGACCGGATATCGACTGATTGGTTTTTCACTCATGACGCGCTCCAACGGATTTTATCGGCGATGAACGTGTGCCTAGATAAGCACTTTGGAAAAGAGAAAGTAAGGAATTTAACCACCTGTATGGGCTGTGTCGGCGAGCTGCCTGCTTTGCTTCGCCCCCTTCGCCCAGTCCGCGACCGTCGATTGAACATCCAGAAGCTTGCGCAAGTCCCGACGCGGCTCCTGCCATCGGAATCGAATGGAATTTCGCACGATCTCCTCATCTAATACTTTTAACTCATCGACAATAGGCGACCAGTGCACCAGAGCGTCACCGCTTTGTTGAAAGATTGTCTCCAGATCATCAAGCTCTGAAAACGGTGCGCACTCGATTCGATTGATCATCTGGCTGATAGCGTCAGGAAAATCCCGTCCTGCATCATCCGGCACTCCGACGCGGTCTGCGATCCCAGCCACCACAAATCGCATCAGTTGGCGTAACTCCTCACTGTGAGGATGTGTCTCGTACAGCAATCGGCCCGTGTACACAGCAAGATCGGACACGCACGCGCACCAGACATGCCATTTTGCAATATTGATGGATTCAAGGAACAAATCGTTCTCAAAAAGCTCGGGAAATCGTGTCCCTGCACGGGTTTTGATATATCCATAGAGCGAAGTCTGACTCACAAGACTGGATCGTCCCTCAATAAAGTCAGCCAGGGCGTCAAGATCCTCGATCGGCCGCAGCTTTTTCCTGGGGCGCAGAAAGTGTGATTTGAGCGCACGCCATACCTCTTCCAACCTTTCAAAAAGGCTTTTTTTTTGCGCTTCGCTCACAGCCGATAATGACCCATAGGTTTGTACGCTCGGAGGCCTATGTTACATTTTGTAACAACCAAACACACCGTTTGATAGAGCTTAAATGGAGCGAATTTTTCTCGTTTTTGGACTCGCGGCATTGCTCCTGATTTCACCCATTGTCGGTTGGTGGCTTCGACCGGAATTGCCCTGGTATCTACCGTACATCACTTGGATCCTGATCATTATTTTGATTCCCTGGGCTCATAGAAGGATCGAGGGCCGGTGACCATCTCTGCAGAAGGTCTGTTTTTAAGCAGCCTTTTGTATCTCCTTATCCTGTTTGTAGTGGCTTTTGCCGCCGAGCGGCGGTGGCTATCACCAACCGTCGCGAGGCACCCGCTAACCTATATCCTCTCACTCGGGGTTTACGCCACGACGTGGAGTTTTTATGGCAGCGTAGGCTTTGCCAGCACCGATGGTTTTCTTTTTCTGGCTGTTTATTTGGGCTTGACCCTGGCCTTCATCCTGTCGCCCATTCTGATGAGTCCGATACTCCGCTTGGTGCGCGAGTATCAACTGACCTCAGTTGCCGATCTATTCGCTTTTCGCTTTAAAAGCCAAACCGCAGGGATACTCGTTACCCTTTTCACTTTAGCAGGAACACTGCCCTATATCTCACTACAGATTCGCGCGGTGACCGAATCCGCTCGACTTCTGAATCCGGATATTCCGTCCGAGACGCTGTCACTTGGTTTTTGCGCGATGATCGTGATCTTCAGCATACTGTTTGGAACCCGGCACATCTCCCCCCGTGAAAAACACGAAGGTCTCGTAGTTGCAATCGCTTTTGAATCAATCATTAAACTGCTCGCGTTACTGTTACTGGCCGGCTTTTCGATCATCAGCATATTCGGCGGCCTCGATGGACTTCAGCACTGGCTCAACTCGCATCCCGAGACCCTTCATCGAATGACGACGCAGGCCCATGAGGGACCCTGGGTGAGCATCCTGATCCTATCGTTTGCAGCCGCGTTTTTGCTGCCCCGTCAATTCCACATGCTGTTCACAGAAAACATTTCCCCACGAAGCCTGCACCATGCGGCCTGGGGGCTACCTTTACTTCTGCTTCTCCTCAATCTGGCGATTCCCGTCGTACTTTGGGCAGCAATCAAAGCCGATCTCAAGATGCCTGCTGACTATTTCGTGATCGGCCTAGCGCAACATAGCGGGTCGGTCCTTTTTGCGGTGTTTGTTTTCCTCGGAGGTGTCTCAGCTGCCAGCGCGATGATTATCGTGAGCACGCTGGCTCTGGCTGGAATGACGGTAAATCACCTTATCCTTCCCGCCATTGGTACACCCAACCCGCGGATGAGTTTTTACCGGTGGCTGCAGTGGGGCCGACGGATCATCATTGCAATATTGGTTTTCTCTGGCTATGCGTTCTTTCGCGCGTTTGCGACGCACAATGAGCTGGTTCAGCTTGGTTTAATCTCTTTCGTCGCAATCGCGCAATTCCTTCCCGGCATCGTGGGGACGCTATTCTGGTCTGGAGCCAACCGATTCGGATTCATCGCAGGCCTGACGGGTGGCGCCCTTACCTGGTTTGTGGTCTTGATTCTGCCTCTCATCACCCGATTAGGAACTCCGGATATCGAGGTGCCGCCAACCCTTTGGGAGTTGGCCGGTCAGGATAAATGGACGTTCTCAACACTTGCGTCGCTGTCGGTGAACGGCGTGCTGTTCGTGCTCTTTTCCGTCGTCACCCGTCAGAGTCCAGCAGAGAGAGAAGCAGCCGCGCTTTGCGCTCAAGAACTCATGACGCCTTATCGAACCCGGGTGCGCTTAGCCTCTCCCCAAGAATTTGTTCCAGCACTCGCTAACGCGCTCGGCGCAGAAACCGCAGAGTTCGAAGTTCGCCGGGCTCAGCGTGATCTGGAGATCCGCGATGAAGAAACCGATACGAAGGTACTGGGTCGCCTTCGAGAACGAATCGAACGCAACCTTTCTGGCTTGATCGGGCCGCATGTTGCGCGTGACGTCGTCAATATTCGTTTGCCTGTAGATCGCGATTTGTGGATTCCTGAAGCCGAGCGCGTACGATCTATGGAAGAAACCCTTGAGGCGTCGCGCAGTCAGTTAAAGGGCCTTGCGGCCCAACTTGACGCCATGCGTCGCTATCATCGTCAGGTCTTGGAGGAGCTGCCGGTTGGGGTGTGCTCGGTAAGCCCTCAGGGCGGCATCGTCAGTTGGAACAGGGTCATGGAGAGCGTATCCGGCATACCGAAAAATTCAGCGCTTGGCGCCAATCTCAATGACCTGACCTCACCCTGGTCAGATCTCATTGAGGAGTTTCTCAATAGTTCACAAACTCATGTGCATAAAAAGATGGTCCCTCTTGAGAGTGGAACCCGATGGTTTACGCTCTCCAAAGCCGTGATGAAAGGGCCCGATCAGGATCATGACAGTCCCTCTGGCGTTGGCACTAGCGTACTCTTTCATGATGTAACGGAAGTACACCGAATGGAGGATCAGCTGGCGCATAGCGAAAGACTGGCCTCTATCGGTCGGTTTGCCTCCGGGGTCGCGCATGAGATTGGTAACCCCGTTACGGGCATCGCAAGCCTTGCCCAAAACCTTGAGGCCGAGCTTTCTGATCCGGAGATTAATTCTGAAATTCAGGGTATTTTGGAGCAGACCTACCGAATCAATAACATTGTTCAAACCCTGGTTAATTTTTCCCGGCGTGGGGAATCCGATTTGCTGCAAACACATCGTTTCCCCCTTCGCCCATGTCTTGAAGAAGCTAGCGAGTTGGTAAGAATGTCACATCGTGGGAAATCTATTGACCTAACGATCGATAGCCCAAAAGACCTGGAGATTGAAGGTGACCGTCAGCGCGTGTCGCAGGTCTTTGTGAATATTCTCAGTAATGCCTACGACGCCAGCGAGCCCGGGGACATAGTGCGCATCATGGCGTCGGCATCAACAGGCCAAGTCGAGATAACCATCCGCGACTTTGGCCACGGCATGAGTGATGAAATCAGCGAACGAATTTTTGAGCCTTTCATGACTACCAAACAGCCAGGCGAAGGAACGGGACTCGGCATGGCGTTAACCTACGGAATTATTCGCGACCACAACGGATCGATCGAAGTGGAAAGCGCCCCAGGCGCCGGTACAGAAGTTCGGATCACCTTCCCCGCACCGAGTTAGGATCCTATGGAGCATATCTTAATCATTGAGGATGAGGCCGTTATCCGCAAAGCTCTCGCAAAACTATTAAAGCGCGCGGGCTATAAAGTCTCGGAGGCGGGATCCGTTGCCGAGAGTGAAAACCAGTACAGTCTGGACACGTTTCACTTGATCATTGCGGACCTGAGACTCCCCGGCGGCCTGGGAACCGAGGTGATCGAGAAATGTGCAGGCACGCCTGTACTAATCATGACCAGCTACGCCAGCATTGGTTCGGCTGTCGATGCCATGAAAGCGGGCGCGGCTGACTACATTTCCAAACCCTTCAATCATGATGAAATTCTCGTCGTTATCGATCGCCTCATTCGACAAAATCTGTTGTTCCGTCAGAACCAGGCCCTGCGGCGCGATATTCAGCGCGAGTACCCGACCGGCGGCATCATCGGGTCATCCCCCGGCATACAGCAGGTACTCTCCATTATCCATAAGGTAGCGGCTACCCGGTCGACCGTATTGATCTGCGGCGAATCAGGCACTGGCAAGGAACTGGTGGCGCGAGCGATTCATGATCAGGGCGATCGCCAAGACGCCCCCCTTGTGGTCATGAATTGCGCCGCTATTCCTGACAGCCTCATTGAATCGGAGTTGTTTGGCTATGAAAAAGGTGCGTTTACCGGAGCGGACAAATCGACACCCGGTCTGATAGAGAGCGCGGATGGAGGAACGCTTTTCTTGGACGAAGTCGCCGAACTATCGCCCCCAGCCCAGGCCGGATTATTGCGCGTGATTCAAGAAGGCGAACTGCGGCGACTCGGCTCCAACCGAACCAAAACGGTGGATGTCCGGATACTGGCCGCGACTCACCGGAACCTGGCCCAGCGAGTTAAAGAGGGATTGTTTCGCGAGGATCTCATGTATCGGCTACGGGTAGTTGAGATTGATCTGCCGGCTCTGCGAGAACGACGGGAAGATATTCCCGCACTCGCTGAGCATCTGCTGCAACGGATCAGCCTCAAGCTGAATCGGCGATCGCTTAGCTTCTCATCAAATGCGTTACAGAAAATTCAGGATCATGACTGGCCGGGCAATGTTCGTGAACTGGAGAATGCTATCGAACGGGCAGTGATCCTTGCGGATGGCGATACCTTGGATGCGCACCGGCTTACGTTCACGGTATCAACCTCAGGGGATTCCGATAGCCAAGCGACCCTGTCCTCGGCGGCCTCGCTCGATGACTACTTCGTTGAGTTTGTCCGAAAAAACGAGCCTCTGCTAAACGAAACCGAACTGGCAAAGCAATTGGGCATCAGTCGGAAAACGCTCTGGGAGCGGCGACAGAAATTTGGCATTCCACGAGGGCAATCCTCCTCCAGCTCCCGGCGCTGACAGCCAACGAGCAAAAGTGTTACGAAAGCGGTAAGTGTTACGTTTGGTAACACAAGATCCCGCAGCAAATTGATTCCATATAGCAAAACCGCGGTAAAGCGGGCTTTTTTGCTTTATTCAGACTTGGCATAAATCTTGCTAATTACTAGTAACGCGCCAAAGGATGGGCGCGGAGGTTTAACTAAAACTGCAGTTGGAGGCTAAAAATGG
>JAYNKS010000037.1:0-1424 GCA_038111345.1 Gammaproteobacteria bacterium
GAAATGATCAAGGAGGTGCTCGACGTGATGATTGAACTTGCCGAGAGTGGCATGACCATGCTGGTCGTCACTCATGAAATGGGTTTTGCAACTGCCGTTGCGCACCGGGTGATCTTCATGGATGGCGGCGAAATCATCGAAGAGCAGCCCCCGCAGGCGTTCTTCGAGAATCCGCAACATGATCGAACCAAGCTCTTCCTGAGCCAGATCCTGCATCACTAGTCTTTTCCGGTCGGATTCAGGATCCCCCGGCCCATGGTCCGTACCCCGCAGAGCCGACGCTGACCCGCTCGTGGAGTGGACTGTTGCGCGGAAAATGCGCCAATAGAAATTCCATCTGATCCGCCAGAATCCTGCGGCCCGACAGATAGATGTACTCTGCGTGAGTGGGCACAAAGGGCACGGCAAGCAACTGCATACTTGCCTCCTCCGGAGTGCGGTTTCCCTTGTGGTGATTGCATCGCTTACACGCGGTCACCACGTTTTGCCATATATCCCGCCCACCGCGGCTCAACGGCGAAACATGGTCACGGGACAGATCCTCGTATTTGAACGACTGGCCACAGTAAAGGCACAGGTTGGCGTCTCGTCGAAAAAGTGTGGCGTTGTTCAAGGGGGGCGCATAGTGCGGCAAACGCTTGAGGTGAGCTCGAGACTGCCCTGCCGTGCAAATGATGGAATGAATCTCGAGACTGCTTTGATGGCCTGATCTGGCGTTGACACCTCCGTGGACGGTGTAGAGCACCGACCCCATCGGATAGAGGACCTGTTCCAGGCAATGCAGCCGAACGGCCTCCTCAAAACCTACCCATTCCAGGGGCATGCCACCTACATCTGTGCGCAGAACCCTAAGGCTCAGATCAACCATCACTCCTCCAGGAAAGGACACGCGAGACTGTGCGGCAATTTCTGTTTCAGATCAATACCTGACCGATGCCACAAGAGATAACCTAGGCTTGCTGCAACCGCGCCACAGGGTTTTCATCAATAGGCAGGTGCACAATGGCGGCCAGAACCCCCATAAACACCCCGGCTTGCCACATGAGGTCATACGACCCCGTCATGTCGTAGAGATACCCGCCCAGCCAAACCCCGATAAAGCTGCCGACCTGATGACTTAGGAACACAAACCCAAAAAGCGTCGCCATATAGCGAATTCCAAATACCTGCGACACGATACCTACCGTCAGCGGCACGGTAGAGAGCCACAAAAGTCCCATCGTCGCCGCAAACACATAAATGACCGGCGCGGTCTTGGGAGCCAGCAGGAAGATCAACAGGACAGCGGCCCTGAGCCCATAAATCCAACTGAGGCCAAACTTCTTGCTGAATCGTTGCCCGATAACCCCCGACAAGAACGAGCCCACGATATTGAAAACCCCAATCAGGGCGATAGCGATGGCGCCCACCATGGGCGCCATTTT
>JAYNKS010000037.1:1434-2623 GCA_038111345.1 Gammaproteobacteria bacterium
TAAATCGGCAAAAGAACCGTTATGACTGCCACGTGAAAGCCACAAACAAAGAATCCCGCCGTAAGCAACAGAAATCCACGATGAGCGAACGCTTCGCGAATAGCGCCCATGCTGCTCGTATGCACGACATTCTCTTTTTGCACTCGGGGATCACCCGGCAGCAAGAAGGCGAGCGGTAAGATCACCACCACCGAGATCGCCGAAAGAACCAGCGCGAAAGACCAGCCATAAGATTGGATAACGCCCTGGGTAATCGGCGAATAAAGCACTTGCCCGACAGAACCCGCTGCAGTGCCCAAACCCAGGATGAAGGAACGACGCTCGATGCCTACTACGCGAACCATAGCCGCTGTCGCCAGCGAAAATGCCGTAAACGCTACGCCAGTGCCGACGAGCACACCCCCGGTGAGATGCAACCCCCAGGCGGTATCCGCAACCGTGATACCGAGGGTGCCCAGCGCATAAACCAGCGCGCCCGCACCGATCACCCAGATAGGTCCGATACGATCGGCGAGCATACCGGACAGCGGCAACATCACTCCCCAAAAGAGATTTTGAAGCGCCATCGCGAAGGCAAAAGTCTCGCGGGTCCAACCGAGTTCTTGGGTGATCGGCCCCAGGTAACGGCCGTAACTCGAGCGGGCGCCAAACCCTATTAGCGAGATGAGGCATCCTCCCAGGATGACTACCCACGGCCTTTGCCAGGCCTTGGAGGTCATGCGAAAGTCACTGGATTGCATTGCTTACCTTACCTTCTGATCAGACTGGCTTGATTAAGTTAATCGTGATCCGTGAGCGACGCCGATACATCAGGCCCGATATAATTCGCTCCGAATTTTAACCAATATCGACTGTTCGCAGTCCGCCTTTATGGAAGCCGATTTCCCAATTGACTACTCGCGCGTCGTGGAGGCCTTTGAATTCCTCCGGGACTGGGACGCGCGTTATCAATTCATTACGGAGTTGGGAGAGACGTTACCGCCTTATCCGGATGACGAGCGCTTGGACGTCTACCTTGTGCCCGAGTGTATGAGCACTGTCTATATCCGCGCGATACGCCAAGCCGATGGGCGCTTTACCTTCCGCGGTGATTGCGACACCTCGACCGTTAAGGGGGTGGTAGGCATCTTAATGGCCATGTTTCACGGCAAAACCGCAACGGAAATCGAGGCCCTCGACACCGATGCCG
>JAYNKS010000037.1:2642-10046 GCA_038111345.1 Gammaproteobacteria bacterium
AGCTAGGGCTTTTTGAGCACCTGAGCCCGAGCCGTCACGTTGGGGTTTACGCTATGGTTCAGCGCGTCAAACGCCAGGTCGCCGCAATCGAAAACGTCAAAGACTGAGTGAGACCTATCGTCCTTACCACTTGCGCGATCTAAAGGTCGTAGACGATTCCTGATAGATCGTCGCGTGCCTCCTCCGTCCTGGATGCCATGCGATCCCCGATCCGCGTTTGCCGGCGGACTCGAGAGCGGTCAGTCCAGTTTTGCGTTGCGACCAACGTCCCCAGGAGCCGACGAGTGGCATGCTCAAATCCATCGGCCTCAATAGTCGCAGGCGCAAGCACAATGTCATCCAGCCGCTGCACAAACGGATCGGCCTGGAGATGAACCGTTGCCAATGGCGTCAATTCGCGAGTTGGAATACCGACCGGGAACGTATCCGGTATCGCGTCATAGGCGGTATACCCGCCGACCACGACGTTCTTTGAGCCTTTGGTGGTTGGCCACGTGGTGAGCCATATCGAATAGTCACCGTTTCGGGGGACGATCTTGTTCGAAAAAAACATGATCGATCCTTTTGGTAGGCCCTCAAAGATATCTGAGGTCATCTGCATCGCGAAGGTCGGTACACCCGGATCTGTTTCATCTATGACAGAAATCGCTGCCATGGGGCGGGACTCAACGTCCTCTGTCCACTCCGAAAGCCGATCACTGAGGGCATCTTCGGACCCCAGCCTCGATATGAAATCCTCAGCCTCCAACACCGGCAGGATCCGCAGGGTCTCATGGGCTGCCCGTAGCGAGAACAAGCCGACGCCCTTATCAAAAGCCATGTCGTGCATGGAATCCACGCCCGTAAGCAGATATTCGACGGTAACGCCCAGAATGGCCGCCAGGGTGGGTAGTTTCGCCTTGGAGATCTTGCCCTCCCGCGCCCAGTTCCAAACGTTCTTTTCAGACACATCGCAAAGACCTGCAATCTCCGGATAGCTGAGCGGCGGAAGCCCTCGTTCCTCCATGCTCTCCACCGCGTCTTTTATGCGAACGGCAACTTTTTTATCGTCGACCTCGATCTGATCCGATTTAAGTTTCTTCTTGGCGTCGACAACATGCAGGGGGTGTTTCAAAACCGTATTCCTGTAAATAAATAGTGGATACAGAGATCAAAAAAGAGAAGAGCCTGATTCATTGAATGGAGGCAATCGTGGGCAGTTCACCACGGTTTCGTTTATCCACGAGCACATCCAGCCAATCCGGATCCATCTCGGGCACTGATGACAGCAACAGTTCGGTATAGGGGGCATGCGGTGGAGTCAGGATTTCTGCTTTTTTGCCCTGCTCGACCACATGACCCTGGTACATCACCACAATATGGTCTGCGATTGCCTTTACCGTCGCGAGGTCATGGGTGATGAAAAGATAAGAGACGCCGAGTTTGTTCTGCAAGTTTTGAAGCAGCTCGAGAATACCCTCCGCTACCAACTGGTCGAGGGCAGAGGTCACTTCGTCGCATATGATGAGATCGGGCTCTGCCGCAAGCGCACGGGCAATACAGACGCGCTGCTTCTCGCCTCCGGAGAGTTGGCTGGGATACCGCTCGGCGTAATCAACGGGCAGCTCAATCTGTCTTAGCAGTTCGTGAATCCGATCAGTTTTCGCCTGACCTTTCAACCCCAGGTAGAACTCGAGCGGTCGACCAATCACCTCTTTTACTTTTTGTTTTGGATTAAGAGCAACATCAGGCATCTGATAAATCATCTGAATGGCTCGCAACTGATCTTTGCTGCGATGACGCAACTCCGGCGACAGCGGTCGCCCGGAAAATTGAACACGGCCCTGATAAGGGGGCAACAGTCCTGTAATGACTCGCGCGAGCGTGCTCTTGCCGCTTCCGGACTCACCAACGACTGCGACCGTCTGACCCTTTGACACCTGCACATGTACGTCGTTTAGCACCGACTGTTCGGCGCTCGGATACCGCGCGCTGACACCGCTCACCTCGAGGACGGTTGAGCCACTGGATCCCAGCTGTTTATCCTCGCGCAACGAGCGTACGGCCAGTAATCGGCGCGTGTACTCCTGCTGCGGATGATCCAGCAGGTCGCGGGCATTGCCCTCTTCCACAAGATCGCCATGGCGCAGCACCATGATTCGATCCGCCACCTGTGCCACTACCGCAAGGTCATGCGTGATGTATATCGCCGCCACGCCACGAGCCCGTACGGCTTCCTTGATAGTCGAAAGCACCTCGATCTGGGTGGTGACATCAAGAGCCGTGGTTGGCTCATCAAAAATAACCAGCCGGGGATCACAACCCATTGCCATGGCCGTCATGGCGCGCTGCAACTGCCCGCCAGAGACCTGATGAGGGAACCGTTCACCGATATGCTCTGGATCGGGTAAATCCAGCTGCCGGTAGAGCTCCGTCCCGCGGCGCTCAGCCTCCTCAGCCCGCATCTTCCCGTGCTGCACCGGGGCTTCTGCGAACTGATCAATCAGGCGATGAGCAGGATTGAACGACGCCGCCGCACTCTGGGCGACATAGGACACGCTGTTTCCCCGAATTTGACGAAGTCGCGAACCGCTCGCGCCAACCAATTCCTCTCCCTCGAGCTTGATCGAGCCGGAGACAATTCGACAACCAGGCTTGGTGTAGCCCATGGCAGCAAGACCAAACGTTGACTTGCCCGCACCGGATTCACCGATCAATCCGATTATCTCGCCCTTATGCAGATCCATGTTGAGGCCTTTGACAATGGGCTTCCAATGCCCGTCGACATCGGCCTCAATGACGAGCGCACGCATACTGAGCAGAAGCTCGCTCACGGTCGATTCCTACTGGCTGGTCCAAACATAATATGCGTTGATGATTCCGTGAAAACGTTCTCGCGATTTAATATCCGACCGGATAAGATTACTGCATTACAGTCTCTTATCCAATTAGTACCTCCTGATAATCAAAAACCATTCAATCAAGGGTTCAAAGGCACCAATGAGCGAGTATTTAAAGGCCTTTCTTTCCGCGTTAGCCCAGGTATCGCGTCTTTCGGATATAGAAGCGTTTCGCTCTCTGGCGCCATTAATAGCGGCCGTACCAAACGATCGACGCCCGCCCCCCTCGAGCGGGTGCGCCACCTCTAACATGTGCCTCGAAGACGCCGTAAGAGCGATCCCGCCTCACCTGGAGTTGGCAGACGCTGGAAAGGCCGCCGCCCGAGTCTCACCGTGGGCCGAGGCCAGTCGCGGCATTCCCGAATTTTTTTCCGGAGGGTATGCCTACTCCATACTGGTCGATGAAAATCCCCCGTCGGGCCCTGACCCCATCCGAGCCGGATTACTCCTGCAACAGCCCGACATCGCCTATCCTGGTCACGCCCATGATGCCGAGGAGTTTTATTTCGTCCTGAGCGGCGAGGCGCACTGGCGGGTGGGCAGTGATGAATTTTCAGCCCTACCCGGCGCGCTCATCCATCACCCACCAGCAGCTGTCCACGCGATGCAGACAAAAGCACAGCCGTTACTCGCCGCCTGGGTGTGGCGCGGCGACCTGACGGGACGTTTCTGGTACGAAAGCGCGCCCGACGTCGATTGTCCGCGCAGCTGATCTCGCCTCTCCCCCGCCTAAGCTAAAGGCGCCTGAAGTAAGGCGCTTGCAACACCGAGCGCCATGAGAGCCACCGTCAGGAAAAGGCCGAGAGACGGCCTAGGAGGAAGGAGTTCAACCACCCGTGAGAGGCGCCATGACGACCATCTCGTCTGACTCTCTTAACACCATCTCCGAGCGTTTTGCTTTTGGCACCGCCTCCCCATTCACCGACACCAACCCGACCTGGGCCGGGGGTATTCCCAGCGCGCCCAACGCGGCATCAACACAGGCGCCCTCATCCAGATCAACATGCGTCGCAGAGCATAAATCGATCAGGTGGCCCGTGACCTTGACGCCTACGCGCATAGGATTCGCTCGCCTATCGCAAGCCCAGGCGACCGAGTGTGTCCTCCGTTGGCACCCCATCTTCGCTCCAACCGCGCAGATCGTAATATTCAGGAAGCATACGATCCAGCTCATTCACCTTCCCTTTCGCGGTTCCGCTCGGCGCCGGATCGTTGAGCAAGCGCGGCGGTAAAGTGTCGTCGGCCTTGGTCAGCCCGGCGGCCAGATTAAACATCCGCTCGAGGTTCCATATTCTCTCGCCGCAATGAGTGAGGCGCTCTGCCGTCCACTCACCCTCGGTGTCGGCGTCGAGTTGCGCTGCAAACTCGGGTGCGCCCCACGCTCCCATGGTGAACATGCAAAGACCGCTCGAATCCACGGCGGCAGTCCAGTCCTGTGAAGTCTTGCAAGGCTCGGCCTTGCCGGCGCCGGTCTGGTCGTCCATGTCGGCCTCGAACGTATCGTGCTTTAGGTGACACGCGCCACGGTTGCCGGTCGCATAACCAAGACCCATACCCTGAAGCGCCCTGGAGTCGTAACCGGCAAATTCCTGGCCTTTCACCGTCATGGATAGCTCCGGGTGACCGTATTTTTCACACATCAATCGAGAGCCCAGGCCTAACACCTCGCCAAATCCTTCCTGCTTCCCCGTCTTCTCGGCCATGATAGTGAGCGCCTCAGGATTACCAAAGGTCAACTCGACGCCATCGGTATCTTCTTTAGTGATGACGCCCATCTCGTAAAGCTCCATAGCCGCCGCCAGCGTGACCCCGAAAGAAATCGGATCCATGCCGTGTTCGTTCATCAAGTAGCCAGCGAACGTGCAGGCGTCGATGTCATCAACTCCAATGACCGGTCCGAAGGCAAAGGCTGTCTCGTATTCAAGACCACCGGAGGCGTGCCAGTACTCTTTGCGGTTCTGGATCGTGAAGTGGTCTTTTCGAATATGGGCAATCCGACCGCAGGCGATTGTGCACCCGAAACACGCTTTATTGGTCAGCAAATTGGTGTGTCCAGTCTCATCAGTCTTGAGCATGGCTTTAGCGTCGACTTTGTCATAGCCCTCAAACTGCACTTCCTTGAAATTACGCGTGGGCAAACCGCCAAACTCCTGCATCGTGTCCATCATCGCGTTAGTGCCATATTTCGTGAGCCCGCCGGTGTGCTTTGCGAGTAGATTCTTCATCTCGTCCGTGACCGCCATAAAGCGCGTCGGATCCTTAACCTTCACTCCCTGGGTGCCGCGTACGGCAATCGCCTTCAGGTTCTTCGAACCCATGACCGTTCCTACCCCGGAACGGCCCGCCGCGCGGTGCAGGTCGTTTACCACCGACGCATAGCGAACACCGCGCTCGCCTGCCACGCCGATCGTGGCGATCTTCAAAAGCGGGTTGTGATGAGTCTTTTTAATCCACTCGTCGGTTTCCCATACGGTTTTGCCCCACAACTTGTCCGCTTTTTGCAAACTGATCTCATCCCCTTCGATCAAAAGGTAGACAGGCTTCTCGGATCGACCCTCAACCAGCAGCAGATCGAAGCCCGCAAATTTCAGCTCGGCGCCAAACTTGCCGCCGCTGTTTGAGCAGGCGATTGCTCCCGTGAGCGGCCCTTTGGTGATCACCGCATAACGACCACTGGTTGAGGCGCCCGTACCCGTGAGCGGGCCTGTGGCAAAAATCAAAACGTTATCCGGACCCATGGGATCGGCTTTTGGATCCATGTTTTCCCAGAGGTACTTGGTACCCAATCCCCGTTCACCAATGTAATCGTTCGCCCATTCCATATTGAGCGGCTCCCGGCTGATGTCACCAGACGTCAGGTTCACCCGTAAGATCTTGCCTTGCCAACTCATGAATTTGCTCCCTGTATCGACTGCTCAGCCGACGCGCCCATTTTGCCTACGCTGGTGGCGCCGGCATCCAAATACGTAATAGCGTCCGTCGGGCACGCCTTCACACACTGTGGATCGCCTCCACATAGATCGCACTTATCCACTTTTCCGCTGAATGGATTGAATTCGATCGTTCCAAACGGGCACGCCGAAACGCAGGCTTTACAGCCTACGCAGGCCTGTGCACTCACCAGCTTTGCACCCAGATCGTTGTCGATAAAGATCGCCCCGGTCGGGCACGCTCGCATACACCAGGCCTCTACGCATTGCGTGCAGGTGTAGGGCACCGAGGTTCGGCCGTGTTCAAACTCAAACACACGAATCCGTGATCGCGCCGGATTAAACTCGCCCTCATGCTCAAAGCTGCAAGCCATTTCGCACTGCAAACAGCCTGTACAGAGGCTCGGCTCCATATGTAGCGACCGATGCATAGATCAACTCCTTTCGTAAAACATTTTTAATAATCCTGCTCCACTGTACCAAAAAACCAGTGGTCCGTGACACCGTGTTTCGCCTGGCAACCCTATAATTACGCCGACTCTGTTTCTCTGTCTGGCCGTGCGCAATAGCCCGGGACGTCACCTCTTGATTGATCCTCATGGAATCTCTGATTAATAGACTTGAAACGATACTAGACCCCAAGGGTCTCGTGACCGGAGCGCTTGACCTCGATCCATATCTGTCCGAGCGGCGCAAGAAGTTTCAGGGCAAAGCTCAACTGGTCGCAAGGCCAAGGAACACAAACGAGGTCAGGCAGATTGTTCTCGCCTGCATCAAAGAAGAGGTGTCCATCGTGCCTCAGGGCGGGAACACGGGACTGTGCGGCGGAGCTGTTTCTGAGCGACATCAGCTTGTTTTAAGTCTTGAACGGATGAATCAGATACGCGAACTCGATCCGGATAACAGCACCATGACGGTAGAAGCTGGATGTATTCTTGCTCATTTGCAATCGGCCGCCAGCGAAGCAGGTTATTTTTTCCCCTTAAGTCTGGCGGCAGAGGGCAGCTGCCAAATCGGCGGGAACCTGGCCACTAATGCCGGCGGTATCAATGTGTTGCGCTATGGCAACGCCCGCGATCAGGTACTCGGGCTCGAAGCCGTGCTCCCCAACGGCGACGTGCTTTCAGAGCTGCGTGGTCTCAGAAAAAACAATACCGGTTATGATCTTAAAAATCTTCTGATCGGCTCTGAGGGAACACTCGGTATCCTGACCGCGGCGACACTCAAGCTTTACCCATTTCCTGATCAGAGCGCCACTGCCCTGGTGGCCCTTGGAGACCTGAACGACAGTCTGGCCTTTTTGCGTCTTGCGCACCGGGCCGGGGGCGGCACGTTATGCAGCTTTGAACTCATGCCAAAGATGGGGCTACGTTTCGCTGAACGTCACGTGAGCGGTTGTGAGCGCCCCATGGACGCTGAGTACGACTGGTATGTCCTGCTCGCCCTGCAAACCAGCGGCTCGGGCATTGACCTCAATGCAACCCTGCAGACTATGCTGGAAAGCGCGTTTAAATCGAATTTGATTCGAGATGCCGTAATAGCGTCCAGCGAGGTCCAGGCCCAGAAGCTATGGAAACTTCGTGAGGGTATTGTGG
>JAYNKS010000037.1:10056-12232 GCA_038111345.1 Gammaproteobacteria bacterium
GAAGGTCAACTGCATGAGGGCGGCAGCATAAAGCATGATGTGTCTGTTCCGGTATCGAAGGTACCCGAGTTCATCGCGCGCGCTTGTCAGGCGGTCGAAGAGCGGATCCCGGGCATTCGACCCTGCGCCTTCGGTCATGTGGGAGACGGCAATATTCACTTCAATTTATCGCAACCCACAGAGATGGATACCGCCGAGTACTTGTCGCGCTGGGACGAAATAAGTGCCCTCGTCCATGATCTGGTGGAGTCGCTTGGCGGCTCCTTCAGTGCGGAGCACGGGGTCGGCATGCTCAAACTGGAGGATATGCGCCGCTATAAAGATCGCTCGGCGCTCGTCACCATGCACGCCATTAAACAGGCGCTGGATCCTCATGACCTATTTAACCCAGGCAAAGTCCTCCCGCCGCTTTAATGCCACTTCTGGCCACCCCCGTTACGCCCGATAGTGACTTCCCAGCGAGCACAGATGTGCTCATCATCGGTGGCGGCATTATTGGTGTTAGCGCGGCGCTAACGCTCGCCGAACGAGGCATCCCTGTGACGCTGTGCGAAAAAGGCGAAATCGCCGGGGAGCAGTCGTCCCGAAACTGGGGCTGGTGTCGCCAGCAGGGTCGTGACCCCAGGGAGTTACCCCTGATTATTCACGCCCTGAATTGTTGGGCCAGGATGAACGAGCGCATTAATGCAGATACGGGATTTCGACAGTGCGGAACGCTTTATCTTGCCGAATCCCAGGCAGATCTTGAGAAGAAAGCACAATGGCTCGATCACGCCGCCCCTTATTCGATTGACGCGCGAGTAATCAGTGGATCAGAAGTCGCCGATCATCTATCGGGCTCCGCCAGAGCCTGGCACGGTGCTCTACACTGCCCCTCGGACGGTCGAGCAGAACCCTTTTCTGCTGTCCCGGCCATGGCACGAGCCGCCCAGAAGCAAGGGGCAAAACTATTCACCCACACGGCTATTCATGCGCTGAGCACATCAGCAGGATCCGTTACCGGGGCGCAAACAGAAAAAGGCGAGATCCGTGCTCGAGTTGTCCTGTTAGCGGCCGGCGCATGGTCAAGACGGCTTTGCGCAACTGAGAAACTGTTGCTTCCACAACTTAAGACACGCTCTTCTGTTTTAAGGACCGGGCCTGTGCCGACCGGACCCAACGCCTGTATCAGCGCGCCGGAGTACTCCATCCGAAAACGAGCCGACGGCGGTTATACGGTAGCGGCTGGCGCAAAGAGCCGGATCGACTTTGATCTTACGCCGGACGCGCTTCGATTCGCGCCCCTTTTCAGGAAGCTCGTATGGATGGTTCGGAATCATTTACACCTGCGCCTGGGCGAGCGCTTTGGGGCAGAATGGCGAGAGGCCAACGAACGACCGCAAACTCTGTTTACGAGCAATCGGATGCTCGATCCCGATCCGATCCATCCCTCACTTGATCACGCCTTCAACGCGTTAATACGGGATTTTCCCCGCTTTGCGGCTGCGTCCATCGAGCAGCGCTGGGCAGGCATGATTGATGTCACGCCGGATGCCGTCCCGGTTATCTCGACGGTCAACGACCGACCGGGACTGGTTATCGCCACCGGCTTCTCCGGTCATGGGTTTGGGATAGGGCCTGCCGCCGGGGAACTGGCCGCAGATCTCGTTATGAATACCACACCCGTGGTCGACCCCTCCCCGTTTCGCTTCGCGAGATTCAGCGACGGCTCCACGATCGATCCGATCGTTGGGATTTGATTGGCGAAGAGCCCGCTCGAGCCTACGGGGGTCTAGTGGTCGGTCCTACTCGCGAAACGGGTTGATATCTGCCCCTTTGAATCGGGCCACCTGATTCATAGGCGGCAGCGATTCCTCGTAGAAAAAGCTCGGAAGATCATCGTCTGAATCTGTAAAGCCGGCGGCTTTATTAAACTCGTGCTCGAGACGCAAAGTCTCACGCCCAATCTCGCTGTAATACGACGCCGGAAAATCGGTCCCCAACGCGTTGTTAATGGCATCGACAATGAAGTCCGAGTGGGTGTCGGTCACCATGCGCCCGAAGATACAGATACCAAGACTGTCGGAAGCGGCCATCACGCGCTGCGCCTCAAAACTCTTCGCGACGATCTGTGCCGCGTCCATTTCACGGCAGTCGAGCTTGGGCAGATTGCCCGCCGTGTGATCCGCTCCCTGCG
>JAYNKS010000038.1:0-6701 GCA_038111345.1 Gammaproteobacteria bacterium
GGTTCCATTAATGTAGTCCCGTATTGCTTGGTTCCATCCCGTCCATCGGGATTTCGGTTGGTTGTTGGGCAATCAGATCGGCCAGTAATCGGGCAGACCCGCAGGACATGGTCCACCCCATATGACCATGCCCCGTATTAAGCCAGAGATTATCCCATTTCGAGCGGCCGATGATCGGTAAGCCGGTAGGCGTCATCGGTCGGAGACCTGCCCAGTACTCCGGCGAGGAAAAGTCGGCAGCGCGCGGCATAAGATTTTCCGCTTTTGCGAGCATGACCCGAAAGTCACCAGGATGATGAGCTGTGCTGTAGTTGCTCACTTCCGCCGTGGCGGTGAGCCGGAGTCGATTGCCCATCGGACAGTAGGCCAGCAGATTATCCTCATCCACGCCACCTAGTTTGGGCAGCAGGTGCGTGGTATTCGCATGTAGCGTGACCGAGTAGCCTTTTACGGGATAGATTGGCAGCCGAACACCAAGCGCTCGCGAGAATTGCGGACTAAAGACTCCAAGGGACATCACAAAAAGATCGCCCTCGAAGACCCCCTGGTCAGTGATCACCCCGGTCAGCCGCCCCGACCGGGTCTGAAAGCCGGTCACCGAGGTTTGCATATGAATCGCGGCGCCTCGAGACGCGCATTGCTCAGCCAGCGCCGATGTGAAGACGCGGGCGTCGCCGCTTTCATCCGACGGAACAAAAAGCGCACCAGCAATCTTTTCTCGAGCATCGGCTAAACCGGGATCGCGCTTGATCACCTCGTCGCGATCAAGGCTTTCAATTTTCACGCCAGCCTGAGAGAGGATTTCGCTTTTTACCGCGGCCGCTTCAAAAGAGCGGTTTGAGCGATAGAAGTAGATCAGCCCGCCCGTGTTTCGGTGGTACTCAAAACCGGTCTCGCCTGCGACCACCTGCAGGCGGGTCTGTGAGTATTGGCACAGCCGAGTTTTCCTGAGCGTATTGCTCCGCGCGTGCTCGGCGGTGCACTGGCGCAGAAACTTCGCCAGCCATTGCCATTGACGGGGGTTCAGACTGGGTCGATAGCGAATCGCCTGATCGTTTCGCCACAGCGAGCGCAGCATGATTTTGGGTACCGCAGGCGATGCCCACGCAAAAGCATGTCCGGGCGCGATCAGTCCGGCGTTCGCTCGCGATGTGAAATCAGCTGCAGTGGCGGCCCGGTCGATGACGGTGATGTCGTGACCATCGCGCAGCAGTTCCCAGGCGCTCGTGATGCCCGCCAACCCGGCGCCCAGGATGACAACCTTCATGGTGAGCCTATGGGCATCATCAATAAGCGTTAGTCGAGTGCAGCGATCACGGCGATCTCGACCGTAAATTGCGGCGCGGCGAGTTTGGCGTCTACACAGGCGCGCGCTGGCGTTTCACAAGGAGTTACCCACGCATCCCATACCTCGTTCATTTCGGCGAACGTGCTCATGTCGGCGAGCCATATGGTGGCCGAGATCAGTTTTGATTTATCCGTTCCGGCTTCTGCCAGCAATGAGTCAATGCGCCCAAGAATATCTCGGGTTTGTTCGGCCGCGCTTGTGCCCGGCGCTTCGAGGGCCACCTGACCCGCCGTGTACACCGTTTGACCGTGTACAACGGTCTGACTCATGCGATTGCCTACTTGAATTCTTTTTAGGGTCATTTTTTATTCTCTTGAGGTTAGTGAGGCGGGGCTCCGCGAGTTTGACTCACGGGCCATGATCTGAAGTTTACGGTTGTTTTCGGATGTTTCAATCGCAAAGAAAGGGCATCGGTTGAGTTGTGACCCCAGAGAATGTTATATACAAATGTCGACAACTCATGAGGCGGAATCGAGAGCGCCGCAAACCCAAAGATCTGGAAGGAGAATCATCATGAAACTCAAGACGTTAATCGCTGCCGCGGGCGCTGTGCTGGTGTTGTCACCGGCTGTCCATGCTGCCCACGGTGCCCATGCTGCCACGCCTATGCAGGTATGGCGTTGCCAACTGAACGACGATGTATCTGAAGAGGCCGTGATTGCGCATGCGGAAAAATGGAAAGCGGCTGCGATGAAAGTGCCGGGTGGTGATGGTCTTACGCAGAACGTGCTCTTCCCGGTGGCTTCAGGGGCAGACGGGCTAGGCACAGATGTGCTGTACACAGTGACATGGAAATCGTTTACCCATTACGGGAAATTCTGGGACGCCTATCCGGATTCAGACGCGGCGGCCATGGAGGGTGAGACCATGAGCTGTCATGGAAGCAGTCTCTGGGAGGCCGTAGGCGGTTAAATCCAGGCTTGAGAGTGATTCGTAGGGCTGTCCTCGGGCGGCCCTTTCTTTTTGGGTCAATAGAAGGCTAATTGCTGATGAGTCACGTGTGGAGTTGCAACGAGTGGGATCCGCTCGAAGAGGTTATTGTCGGTAATCCGTTAGGGGCGCGCTTTCCCTTTGCGGACGCTAGTACACGCCTTGCCGAGTACCCCGATCGCACATTGGCCGATATTCCACAAGGCGCTTTTCCCCAGCAGATCATTGAGGAAACCGAAGAAGACCTGCAGGCGTTCGTCGATGCGATGACCGCCCGGGGTATCGTCGTGCGCCGTCCTGATCCCTGGCCTCATCACAAGCGTATTCAAACGCCCGAATGGGAAAGCGAGGGGTATTACAACTATTGCCCTCGCGATATCTTGCTGGTTATTGGTGACCGAATCATCGAAACACCAAACGTGATTCGAGGACGTTCTCTGGAGACGGGCAGCTATAGACGCCTGCTCATGGAGTATCTTTCTGCCAACGCCATCTGGTTCAGCGCCCCGAAACCGGTGTTGGCGGATCAGTTGTTTGATGTCGATCTGACCCGGCCTTCGCCGCGAAACGATGAGCCTGCGTTTGATGCGGCGAACGTGCTGCGCTTTGGTCGGGATCTTCTCTATTTGGTGAGCGCGACCGGAAACGAGTTGGGGGGTCATTGGCTGCAGCGAATGCTGGGAGAGGCGTATCGGGTTCATTTCCTGAAGGACGTTTATTTCGGCAGCCATATTGATTCCACTTTGGTAGCCTTACGCCCTGGTCTGTTGCTCGCTAATCCCGGACGCCTATCAATGGATACGATGCCAGCCTTCCTGAAGGAATGGGAGATCATTTTCAGTCCGCCAATGGAAAACCAGGAACGTCATAGCAAGGACTATCTTCGACAGGCGATTGGCAGCGAGTGGATTGATATGAACCTCTTCAGTCTCGGGCCGGATACCGTGGTTGTCGATAAACACCAGACGGCCCTGATTCGATTACTGGAAAGCAAGGGGCTCGAGGTGGTGGCGCTCCAGTTACGTCATTCGCGGATGTTGGGTGGAGGCTTCCACTGCGTGACCTTAGATACGCGCCGCCGGGGATCGATGGAGTCCTACTTCAGCTGATGCGCAGCGGGCGCGTCGCCCCCCCGGGGAGGTGAGATGTCTTTCATCCTTTCATTGGTGGCGGTCGCGATCGGCGCGGCTTGGCTCCGATATCGATGGGTCCATCAGACCCGGCCGCAGGTCCCCAGCAGCGTTGAGCTCACCGATCTTCCCGGACCCCGACCATGGGGTATTCATACCCATCAGTTAGGCGTTCAATGGCTGCACGAGATCTTTGAGCGGTCTGCTTCTCAATTTCCAGACTTTCCGGCTTTGACGGTCGCTGCCACCGGCCAGACTCTGAGCTATCGTGAGTTGAACCGTCGCGCGGATGAGATCGCCCGGCTGATTTCAGCGTGCCTGGATCGTGAGGATCAGGTGGTGGCGGTCTACATGACGCAAGATCACGTGGATGCGGTCGCGAGCCACCTCGCTATTCTCAAGGCGGGTGCGGTTCAGTTGTTTCTCGATCCCGAGGCGCCGTCGGCGGTAGTCCAGGACACGCTGGACGACGCCGAGCCGGCAGTCGTGCTTACGCGGGGCCATCCTCCTCCATGCGATGCCCCTTACATCGATCTGACTCGAGCCCAACCGGATCCACGAGATGATCCGAAGCAAGTCATCCGGTCGCGCTGGTTGGATGATCCACGGCATCGACTGGCATCAATTTTTTATACGAGCGGCACATCCGGAAAAGCCAAGGGGGTGGAGTGTCCGCACGCCGGTTACATCAACCTAGTGAAATCGTACGCGGGCTATTTCGATTTCATAGCCGGTCAGGACGCGACATCGCTTTCGTCCTCTTTAGGATATGACGGCAGCATCTCTGAGATGTACAGCGCGTGGGTCGCTGGTGCCGAAGTGGTGATGCTGAGTAAGTCCGAGCTTCGGGCCGGACCTGATTTGCTGCCGATTCTCATTCGACGTGAGGTGACGGCGCTTTTCTGCCCACCGGTTCTGCTCTCCACCTTGACGTCTGATCCTGCCAAGGACTTGCCGTATCCCATATGTCGCTATGTCATCCCGGCGGGGGAGGCGTTTCCCGCATCCTTGATCCCGGCCTGGAGCGAAGGCCGGCGTCAGATCATTAACACCTATGGCCCGACGGAGGTGAGCACCGATACCAGTCGCCAGATGTTACGGCCGGGCGAGCCGGTCACCATCGGCACGCCATTTCCCGGGGTAAGCTACTTCATCCTTGCACCCGATGGCCTGGAGACGGTTCCCCCCGGTGAAGAGGGAGAGCTTTGCATCGGCGGATGTCAATTAGCGAGAGGCTACCGTAATCTGGAAACCACAACGGCTGAAAAATTTTTCGAGCATCCGCAGTTTGGCCGCCTTTATCGGTCGGGTGACCGATGCCATATCGACCCCGAGTCAGGTCGAGTGCATTTTCATGGCCGGATCGATACCCAATTAAAGGTTCGCGGTTTTCGCGTCGAGACCCAGCCCATCGAATCCATGCTTCAGGATCGTTTTGCTGAGATTGAGACGGCTGTTTTAGATTGCCAGAATGACGAGCTCGTCGCGTTTATCCAGTTGCCGATCTCTGAGACGGCCTCGATAGACACAGACTTCGGTCCTTCTTTGCTCCAAGCGGATTGGGTTGAAAAAGCCCGGGAGATGCTGGGGCAATCGTTTCCGGCTTATGCCGTGCCGTCGCGGTATTTTTCGGTTCCGCGCTTCAATCTGGTCGCGGCCTCCGGAAAAATTGATCGCCGGGCGCTACCGGATATTTCGTCGGTCAGCGGACCTTCGGATTTATTACATCGAGCCGTGGATCCGAAGGAAAGTCTGCCGGAGGACGAGATCGAGTCCAAAGTTCTGGCGATTTGTCGTTCGGTTCTCGGCAACGGACTGAGACCCGAGGACGACTTTATCGAATGGGGCGCACACTCTATTGCTATAGCGCAGCTCAGCCAGCGGCTTCAGGTCAGCGGTTATCCCATCGCGGTCAGGCATTTGTTGAGTGATGCAAGATCCGCACGTGGAGTCGCGGAACGCCTGCGGAAGGAAGGTGGCGACGCTACAGACAAAAGCGAATCCGAAAATCAATCAGTTGACCTATCGGACGAAGATTATCGGGGTACCTTCCAAGCGATGAATTTTCGATGGTTCAGTGCGTTTCAGTTAATTGGTGCCCTCCTGCTTCGTCTGCCGCTGGCGACAACGGCAGTAGCCGCTGTCGTTCTGAGTGATGCCGAAGCCCTTTTGCTGCGTGGCGATCTTGCATCGTTTCTCATGTTTAGCGTTTTCGGTTTTGTGATTTACCTTTCTTTGCCTTTCATCAATTTGGGATGGGTGATCATTCTGAGAGGGCTGGGACACCTTATGCCGAACCCGGTGCTTCGTCCCGGCCGCTACGCCAAGTTTTCGCGGGTGCATTTGATGATCTGGTGGATCGAACAGCAACAGTCTCTGGTGCTTCGGCCGATCAAAAATATGATTCGCAGTCCGAGGGTTTTTCGCTGGATATTGCGACGTCTGGGTGCTCGGGTGTCTACTTCAGCCCATATTTCACAAAGCGTTGAGTTCATGGGGCCGTTGACCTTTCTTCGCGTCGCGGACGGGGCCGTCATTCAGGCATCCTCGCAAGTGAGTACGGTTCGTTGGGAGGGGGGCTCGCTCTTTTTAGCGTGGCTCTCTGTGGGAGATCATGCGAAAGTGGGGACTCGGGCAACGCTGAGTGCCGGCGCGTCTTTGGGTGCCCGATCGTGGTTGACCCCGCTTTCCTCACTCGAGGATGCGACGCCTGACAATGTGATGCTGACGGGCGTTCCGGCAGCTGTGATCGCCGGGCATCAACCGCTGCAGCGTGTGCGGCAGGTGGTCGGTCACGAGGATTGCTCGAAATGGCGCGAAGCGCGTAACGTCGGTCTGCAAAGCCTTCTTGAATTGATCCTGATCGTTTTGCCGATGGCGATGACGGCTCTGATATCTCTTAGCCTCTTAGGCTTCGGCTCCATTGAGTCTGTCATGCGATCGTCCGGGGAGATGTTGTCCCTTCAAATGGCAGGGCTAATGGGTTCCGCGATAATGGGGATATGGCTCAGTATCCTGTTGAGTTCTGCCATGGTCAGTGGTTTTGTTCGCATGACGGCGGGTCGTGCGGGTGCTGTGGGCGCGGAGTCCTTGCGGGGCATCATGGCCCGTTATCGCCAGCAGAAGATGAATCAGCTGCAACAGTTCTGGACGTGGAGTTTGACAGGACAATACTTGCGCGCGCTGGCTGGTGTTCGCTTCGATCGGGTAGGCGGTTCAGAATGTGACACCATGACCAATCTGCTCCCGGACATGCTCGACGCCGGGGCAGACGTGTTCTTGGCTCACGGCTG
>JAYNKS010000038.1:6711-12195 GCA_038111345.1 Gammaproteobacteria bacterium
CTGCTTCTGTAACGTTCTGGACGAAGAGGGCGAGATCCTAACCTTGCGACCGCTCCAGGTTCCGGATGCGTATTTCGCTAGCAACAATTCTGTTTCGGAAAACGGGAATTTGCCGGGGAATCTTCTGCTGGGCGTGTCGACGTCCCTCGGCCCTTACTGGGCAAGACAGCAATCTCGCTTGCGTCCGGATTCGCCACGGGTGCTCGCCGGAAATCCACCGCTGGGTTTTAGCGCCGCGGGGCTAGTTGCAAGGTCCTTTGGAGCCTTGCCAGGGTTTCCCGTCTTTTTAATGCGGGTGCTGTTCAGCGATATTGGCTCAACCGGGGCGATTCCGGGATTAGGTATATTTTTCGGAATCGCGCTTTTGGTATGGGCCGAAACGCTAGGACTCGGTCCTTGGATGTCCACCGGTCTTGCGGCACTGATATTTTTTGCCGCATTGCCAGTGGCTGCACTGGCGATCAAATGGATTCTCGTGGGTGCCCGATGGGGCGTGGATCACGCTGCACCTTTCTGGTCGATCCGACACTTTACTTATTTTCTTGCGCAGGATTGTTTTTTTCAGTGGGCTGGGATTTTTCTTATCAGTGCTGAAGGCACCGCTCTGGCCAATCCGCTGCTTCGGGCGTTCGGTTGCAAAATTGGTAAACGCACCGTGTGGGCACATCCGATCCAGGCTTTCGACTGGCACGCGGTGGATATTGGTGAGGAGTGCGTGATCAACGGGCAGCTCCAACTACACAGTTTCGAGGGGCGGGTACTTACCGTGCGGCGGTCCCGGATCGGAAGCCGCACCTGTGTCAATCACGGCGCGATGTTGATGGGCGGCGCGGATATCTCTGATCATGTAACGATCTACCCGCAGACGCTCGTGCTCAAGGGCATGCAACTGCAAACGGGAACCCATCAAGGCAGTCCCTCGCAACGGGCCGAGATCTGAGCCCATCCGCTTGTGCCTACAGGAACTCTGAGTCACTAGCCTTTGTCTTCATCCCGACGTATCGGCTCCGGCCTCGCGTGTGTGCCCATTCGCCATATCCATTCAAGAGGCCCAATCCGAAACCACCGGAGCCACAGGGAGGCGAATATCAACTGCGCCGCGTATATGCCGATCGCGAGCAGCAGCACTTGCAAGGGCCCGAGTTGGTAGGCCTTACCTAGCCCATAGCCGTAAAAAATGGTGGTGAAGATCAGCGTCTGCATGAGGTAGAGCGTCAGGCTCATGCGCCCGGCTCGGGCGAGCAGCTCAAGCCCCCCTGGGAAAACCTGTCGATCGACGCAGATCTGGACCGTTAGAAACCACGCCGCTGTTAAGAGAAGCGTGGCCGTAACGTAGACGACGTCTCCCAGCAGCGTGACGGCAGGCCCCGCCAACGACTCACTAAAAGCCGAGTATCCCGATGCGTGGAGCGCCGTCTGTTCGATAGCCATGAGCGCGACACCGAGCAGCCAGCAACCCGCTGCGTAGCCCGGTTGATGAACGAAGGAGCCATGGATCTGTCTCAAGGCGCCGCGTCGAGCAAAAAGATAACCGATCAGAAAAAAACCAAGTACCAGGAAACCAGAGTCGGGATACTGATAGTCCGCCCAGAAGCGCTCGGGCAGGTAGCTCGCATGCGATTGAATGATTTCTCCAAGCGTCCCGTTGACATGAATATCGTCTGCCTGATCTTCAGTAAGCCAATGTTTCGCCTCAATTATCGACTCGGGTTGTGGATCAGCATCCCGGTCTGAGTGGAAGTAATGACCCAGTGGAAAACTAACGCAGAGCCCTGCGATCAGAGCCAGAAGAACGCCAGAAGGGAGTCGATGCACCAGCCAAAGGAGAACAGCGAGTTCAGCATACAGCATCAGAATATCGCCCTCGAAGATCAGGGCATGGACGACGCCGAACAAAAACAGGACGGCGAGGCGCCGCCCCAGAGCGAAATAAGAAAAGCGCGACGACTGCATAAAGAGATGAAAGCTTATTCCGAAGAGCACGCTATAAAGCCCCCAGAATTTGGATTCAAAAAGAATGTGTTTTATTAGCCAGACGCTGCGATCAGCTGACGTCGTCCAGGCAATGGAATCCGCGCCGAAGCTGAACAGGTTGACAAACAGAATGCCAAAAAGTGCGACCCCACGTAGGGCGTCGAGACTGAGCAGTCGTTGGGACTGAGTGTTGCCCACAGTCACAGAAGAGGCTGGAAAAAAATGGGGCGCCCTATCCGTCGTCGGATAGTCCAAGGCAGTTGTTCAGAAACGCAATAGTGCGCCCATAGGCGAGTTGAGCGGCGCCCTCATTGAACGAATCGCGGCCGCGGGTATTGAAGGCGTGATCACACTTTGAATACAGATGCAGGGTGACGTTCTCTCGACTCGCGAAAGCATTCTGAATCGCATCACGGGCCGAAGCCGGAACCAACGCATCGAGTTCGGCAAAGTGCATCAGCATGGGGCAGCGAATCTGATCGGCAAGTTGCAAATCCTGCTCGATCCGGACGCCGTAATAGATCACTGCCGCGTCGGGCGAGCAGTGCGCTGCTGCGAGATAACTTAGTTTTCCACCTAAACAAAATCCCATCGAGGCAAACGTGCCATCACATCTCGGATGAGCAGTTAGGGCATGGGCGGCTGCCTGCATATCCGATATCGCCAAGCCGAGATCAAATCGGCCGTAGAGGTCATAGGCTTTGGCGCGCTCTTCCTCTGAGTAGCCAAGCTCGACGCCGGGTTCAAGTCGCCAGAACATGTCTGGCGCCAATACGGTAAAGCCCTCGCGTGCATAGCGGTCGGCTACTGAGCGAATGTGTGAGTTGATCCCGAAAATTTCCTGAAGGAGAAGAATCCCCGGGCCTGAGCCGGTAGGCGGGGTGGACAAGTAGCCTCGGAACGTTCCGGAATCGTCTGGAGCGCTAACGTCGATAAAGGTGCCGGTCATATCGAACCTCAGTAGAATTCAGAGCGTAATGGGCTCAATTTTAAAACCAGTTTTCGTTAACGGTCGCGGGTATATCGCATGAATCCGCTCGGATCGAGTCGCCATAGATGAGGCGAATTTGTGTTTTTTGCGGTTCCAAATCGGGGGATCGCCCCACCTATCAAGCGTCGGCGATCGAGCTGGGGCAGGCATTGGCTTCCCGAGGGGTGGGATTGGTTTACGGTGGCGCCTCTATCGGCCTGATGGGCGCTGTGGCAGACGCCGTGTTGGATGCGGGAGGTGAAGCGATTGGCGTTATTCCCGATAGCCTGAAAGATAAAGAAATCGCACACCCGGGCCTTAGTGATCTTCGCGTGGTGTCAAACATGCATGCCCGTAAGGCGTTGATGGCGGAACTGGCTGATGGATTTATTGCCCTGCCCGGAGGAATTGGAACGCTGGAAGAACTTTTCGAAGTGTGGACGTGGTCCAATCTTGAAATTCATCGAAAACCCTGCGTCTTGCTTAACGTCGATGGCTACTATGATGAGTTGCTGGCCTTTCTCACTACCATGTCTGCCGCCGGTTTCCTCCGGGATCGTGGCCGATCGTTGTTAAAGTCGGCGGATAGCGTGGAAGGGGCGATGAACGCGATACGGCAATAGCGCAAAACGTATGGGCTTCAAGTCATCCGTTCAGGGAAAAGGCCGCGCGTCGTGAGCAATCAAGCCAGGGCGGTGGTCGAGCTATTGGCGGCACTCGAGGATGCGCTTTTGCGGCACGGGCGAAGCGAAGCCGTTAATACCTTGTTGATGAAAATGCGCGCCCTGAGAGCGGCGCAACCGCAGGTTCAGCCACTGTCGCCTCACATGCCAGATCATCTGTGTATCGACTTTAGAGGTATATACGACCATCTTCCCTCTTCACTCTTTACGGTTTCATCAGCACTCAAAGAAGCGGAACCCCATCTTCACTGGAAGGCTGATGATGCCAGTGGCGCTGGGTATTATCAGAGAGGCGAAGACATTGGTGAGAGCTACGCACAGGGAAACATGTGTTGCCCTCTAATTGGACCGACCGGTAGTTTTATTGAAAGCGAGGACCTGCTTTTCGTTCTCTTTTTTCTGAAGCCAAAAACTTTATACCGCGACCATTGCCACAAAGCATCTGAGGTTTATTTCAATCTTACGGGACCTGCAGGATTTCGGTTGGACGATCGCGATTGGAGCGATCGTCCGGGTGACAGCGTGATCTGGAACAGGTCTTGGTCAGTCCACGCTACTCGGGTCTATCAAATGCCCTTTCTTGCAGCGGTCGCCTGGATCGCGGATATCGACAGCACCATCCAAGTCACCGCGCGTGATGACTGGCACGTGTTGGAGACCGAACTGCAGCAGTATTGAGCGGCTAAAATAGGCCGCTGATCGAGGCAGTTTTTGCTCAGATAGGTTGAGTATTGAAAAATTTATGGAAGCAGGCTGAGGCAGCAGCACTTGGCAATGACCTTTTAGCGCTTCGGGTGTACTCGTCACGCCTGATCGGTCAGGCCACCGATCTGGTGCTGCACGGCGGGGGGAATACTTCGGTAAAAGGCAAAGCGGAGGATTTGTTTGGCACATCTCATGAGGCACTATACGTAAAGGGCAGCGGTTGGGACCTTGCCACGATCGAGTCGCCCGGTTTTCCTGCGGTAAAGATGGAGGCACTCCTCGCGCTCTCCCGGTTTGAGACGCTAAGTGATGCGGATATGGTGAAGGCGCAACGGGCTGCCATGCTCGATCCGTCGGCACCGTCGCCGTCTGTCGAGGCTATTCTCCATGCTTTGATCCCGTTTCGTTTTGTTGATCACACGCATGCCGATGCGGTCGTGACGCTAAGCAACACGCCTCAGGGCGAGGAAAAAATGCGCGCGCTGTACGGTGATCGGGTGCTGGTGGTGCCCTACGTGATGCCGGGATTTATCCTCGCAAAAGAAGTCGCAAGACTCACTGAAGGGATGGATTGGTCGCGCCTTGAGGGCATGGTCCTGATGCACCACGGCATTTTCAGTTTTGCCGATGACGCAAAAGAAAGTTATTCAAGGATGATTAATCTGGTCAGCGTTGCAGAGGACGCGCTAGGATCATCGCGGGCAAAAGAGGAATCGCCGACGGAGATCGATCCGATCATGCTCGCCGGCTTGCGAAAAGAGGTCAGTCGTGCCGCGGAGCGCCCGCTGCTCGTTAGTTTTGACGGCAGTTGCGCCGCTGCCGGATTTGCTTCTCGGGACGACGTCAAAAAAATTGCCACGCGAGGTCCCCTGACTCCGGATCACGTGATCCGCACCAAGCGGGTTCCGCTGATCGTAGGTGATGATCTTGGCTTTTCCGTCGACCAGTTTGTTGCTGACTACCAGGCGTACTTTGAACAGCACACCAATGGCGCTCAAACGCGACTCGACAGCGCCCCTCGCTGGGCAGTCTGGCCGGGAAAAGGCACGGTTGCGATTGGCGTTAAGCCGACGGATATTGAGATTATTGCCGACATCGTCGCGCATACCCGATGGGCCATCCAGCAGGCGGAATCGAATGGCGGCTGGCAAG
>JAYNKS010000039.1:0-9725 GCA_038111345.1 Gammaproteobacteria bacterium
GAGATCGACGGGCTTGAAGACGTGCGCTGGGCGCGCATCGATTCGCCGTTCGGGAAGTCCTCTGACGAGCTGCTATTTGGGGTATTGAACGGCATCCAGCTGGTGTTTTTACCTCGACACGGGCGCGGGCACCGATACAGTCCAAGCAGTATCAACTATCGCGCCAACATCGACGCACTCAAACGGGCGGGCGTCACCGATATCATATCGCTTTCGGCAGTAGGTTCCCTGCGCGAGGATCTACACCCGGGAACCTTCGTCATCGTGGATCAATTTATCGATCGAACCTTCGCGCGAGAAAAAAGCTTTTTCTCCACCGGGATGGTGGCGCATGTGTCCATGGCCCGTCCGGTAAACGCCCGGCTGGGCGATTGGTGCGAACGGGCCTGCCATTCGCTGGGGTTATCCATGCATCGCGGCGGCACCTATCTCGTCATGGAGGGTCCTCAGTTCTCGACGCTGGCCGAGTCACAGCTGTATCGGCAGTGGGGCTGCGACGTCATTGGAATGACCAACATGCCGGAAGCGAAGCTCGCTCGCGAAGCTGAAATTCCCTACTGCACCGTGGCAATGGTGACGGATTTCGACTGCTGGCATGCGGATCATGACCACGTGGATGTCGATGCTGTGATTCGGGTGCTGCTAAAAAATGCCGACAATGCAAGAGCGCTCGTTAGAGCCGTCGCCGGCCAAATGAGTGAAAGGCCTCTGGTGTGCCCGTCTGGCGACGATCGGGCCTTGGACGCCGCGCTGATCACTCATGACGAGGCGCGCGATCCGGCGGTGCTTAAGACGCTAGACGCCGTCGCGGGACGGCTCCTCAAGGAGACCCATTCATGAACTTGAAGAACCTGATCCGATCGATCCCAGATTACCCTCAAAAGGGCGTTATCTTTCGCGACATCACGACGTTGCTTCAGGACCCGTCGGGCTTTCGACACGCGGTCGACCAATTGGTCGCGCCCTTTGCTGGCAAAAAGATCGACTGCGTCGCCGGCATTGAGGCTCGCGGCTTTATTCTTGGCGGCGCAGTCGCCCATCAGCTGTCCGTAGGATTTGTAGCCATTCGCAAAAAAGGCAAATTACCCTGGCAAACGATGTCGGTCGAGTACCAGCTGGAGTACGGCAGCGACGAAGTCGAGATCCATACGGACAGTCTCTCGCCCAATCAAAACGTTCTGATCATTGACGATCTGATCGCCACTGGTGGAACCGCCTGCGCCGCGGTCGACCTGGTCCGAAAAGCGGGTGCCGAAGTCGTAGGCGCAAGCTTCGTCATTGATCTGCCCGACCTCGGTGGAAACAACCGACTGTCGTCGATGGGCGTTTCGGTTCGCACGCTGATGAGCTTCCCCGGCGACTGATGGGTTTTGATTGAGTCAGAGGTTTAGTTTGGCGGCAGATTGAGGGGCGGCTGTCCTGCACGCGCGCGAATCTTGTCCATCGCTCGATGTACGGCTGGTGTGCGAACAATCCTGACTTCAAGGGCGCGCTTACCGGGAAAATCCATAAGACTGATTCCGATCAGTAACGTCAGGATTCCCTGGCCGGGCAGAATCAGCATGGCTACGCCCATCAGCACCAAAAGGGCGCCCAACACATTTTTAACAATGTGGCCCAGCAACCGTAACGCAGGATGACGCGCCCGCCAGCCGCCAGGCGTGATTTCTTTCCGGAGAAAATAGTCCGGACTCATGCGGCCAATCGCAAAAAAGATCAGCACCGCATACGCCACGGCCAGCACGATAGACGTGACCAGGATGATTCCCGTCAGCGCGGGATGGCTCACGAACCAATCTAAGATATCCTGCATCATGCTCACTGTCCCATTTGATCTGTCTAAAAGAAAGGCAAACCCTTGCGCCGCGCTTTATGGCAGGCGTTGCGATGCGCTGCCCAACCCGTCGTGGCGTTGGCCGAAAAAAGACGCCGCCCGACTATACTGACTCGCGATAAAAAAATCCCTCGATCATGACTGATCCTAGTACCCGTCTTAGCGAAGAAGCTATCCTTAAGATCCTGAATCAACTTCTGGATCCCGTGCTGTCGTCGAGTCGAACTGCCCATCGGCCGGCCGAGGAGCTCGCTACCTGCAGTGCGAAAGAGCAACAGTTTGCCTTGCGCTGGCTCGACGTGGTGGCACGAACCAATTCAGAACTCGGATTTCAGTTTGTTACCCATGTGGCTCGCGCGTTTAAGGCTATGGCCTTCGCGGACGTCGAGAGATGGGTGGTGCAGGCCATGGATATTTACGATCGGCAAGGACTGTATCCGGGCAGCCAATCGCTCGCTGCGATCGACCGCTTCGTCGCATCCCAACTTTCCGCACAGCACGCCGCTACGCTGGACGCCCGCCGCAGCGCTGTCCTAACGTATTACCTAAACGGACTATCGCCGCGCAGCCTTCGCGTAGAACCCGCCGCTCAGGCATCCACCGACACCAAAACGGTTTTTCTGCCCGAGGTGATTGACCGATTTGAGTCCGCTGAAAAAAATGCGGCGCTCTACAGGCTGTTGGCGACACAACTCTGGGCTCAGACTTACTTCGGGACCTTTCGAAGGGTATCTGCCAGCAATGCCACCCTCTCCAGCCGTCTGGATGCCTACGACGATTCGGAAAAAGCCCGGCGATGGTTCGAACGGCTCGAGCAGGTGCGCTTGGATGCCTGTATTCGACGAACGTTTCCCGGGCTCGCCCGTCAGATGAATGATCTCAAGGATGATGCCCATCGTGAGGACGAAAAATGGGGTGAATGGGTCGCGCCGCTGCAAGACCCCGCCGCCTCGGTGGAGGACACCCTCAAACTGGTCGAGCACGCCTACCGAAGTCCCATGACCCTTCCTGCGATGACCCCCTGGTCCGGCGCCATCGACTTCCTGGGCGCAGAAAGAGCCACTCAGGCACGAATCGAAAAGCAAGAAAAAAAGTTGCGTGAGGCTCTGGCTCAATGGCTTGAGCTCGATCCGGGTAGCGACGACCTGCCGGACGATATGACAATCTCGAAAGCGGTGGGCGACGAGGACGAGGAACAAATTTTTCTGATCAACGCGAAAGGAGAGTCTCTGGAACCGCCCGACGATATCCAGGAGATCCTTCAATCCATGGCACTTGATCTCGACCCGGGATCGATATCGGCACGCTCAGGCGCAGGAGCGGATGATCACTACGACCCCACGGTTCAGGCGGAATCGCAGGAAACCGTTTCGCAAGGCAACAACGATCAGGCGAGCGACGTGCTTTTTTACGACGAGTGGGACTTTCGGCGAGGACATTACCGAAAGCACTGGTGCCACCTAAAAGAGCACGATATGCCGGCTGGAAAAAGCGACTTTTTCGCCGAAACCCTCGAGAAACACCGAGGTTCCGTGCTGTCTTTGCGCCGCAGTTTCGAGGCCCTTCGCAACCGGTCGCAGCGCCTGCGGCGACAAAACTCAGGTGATGATATCGATCTGGATGCCTTGATCGAGGCCCGGGTCCAGGCGTTTGCTGGCGAGGAAATGAGCAGCGATATTCTTTCTCGCCTGGAACGGCGCGAGCGGGACATCGCGGTCATTTTTATGGTGGATGTCAGCGGTTCCACAAAAGGCTGGATCAACGACGCGGAACGTGAATGCCTTATCCTGTTATGCGAAGCGCTTGAGATTCTCGGTGACCGATATGCGATTTACGGCTTTTCCGGAATGACACGAAAGCGATGCGAACTTTATCGGGTAAAGGAAATAACCGAGCCGTACTCTGAGGAAGTCAAAGCGCGGATAGCGGGAATTGAGCCTCGGGATTACACGCGTATGGGCGTCACGATTCGCCACCTTACCCGACAACTGAATCAGGTCGCCGCCAAGACCCGGTTACTGATCACACTTTCTGACGGGAAGCCCGATGACTATGACGGCTACCGCGGCGAGTACGGTATCGAGGATACGCGTCAGGCGTTGATCGAAGCCAAACGATCGGGGATTCATCCGTTTTGCATCACGATCGACCAGCAGGCCCGAGAGTACTTGCCGCACATGTACGGCGCGGTCAATTACACGCTCATAGACGACGTACGGCAGTTGCCGACCAAGGTCGCCGGTATCTACCGACAGCTGACCGTGTAGACGAGCTTCGTTTTTCCCGCACCACAGCGGGCTCATCAAAAAAATTTGACCTCCCTATATGTAGGGCGTATTCTCCCCCCCACGCCACAACATGTAGTGTTATCGGCTAGGCCCGCCAAAAATAAGTGGCGTTAAAAACATGGGGCCAACTAAGGATTGATGTAGGAATTCAGGGATTTTTGGGCCAATGATGGCTCGTGTCCCCGGGATTGCTATGGCAAAAAAAGATAAATAAATAAACCGCATCAGACCACACACATCAATGAAAACAGCCACCAACCTAAATCAGGCCAGCCCTTCAGAAGAGATCTCTTTTCAGAGTGCCTCGGTTGATATATGGGATAAAAAATATCGCCTGAAAACCAAATCCGGTCAGGCCCTCGATACCGATATTGACGGAACTTACCATCGGATCGCCAAGGCGCTAGCCGAAACCGAAGCGCCCGAGCAGCAAAGCGAGTGGTTCGACGCATTTTTGTGGGCGCTCAGAAACGGCGCGATCCCAGCGGGACGCATTGTGTCCAACGCTGGCGCCCAAGAGCACAAGCCCGCAACCAGCACCATCAACTGCACCGTGTCGGGAACGATTCCAGACTCAATGAACGGCATTCTGGGTCGTACGCACGAAGCGGGGCTGACCCTTAAAGCCGGCTGCGGCATCGGCTATGAATTTTCGACGCTGCGGCCGAAGGGCGCTTTCGTCAGTGGCGCCGGCGCGTACACGTCCGGCCCTTTGTCCTTCATGGATATCTACGATGCCATGTGCTTTACCGTGTCTTCCGCCGGTGGTCGTCGCGGCGCCCAGATGGGAACCTTCGATATCGCCCACCCGGACATCACGGACTTTATCCGCGCCAAGCGCGAGGACGGCCGACTGCGACAGTTCAATTTGTCCTGTCTGATCACAGACGAATTCATGCAGGCCGTATAGGACGACAGCGACTGGGAACTGGTATTCCCCGCGAACGAGGCAGAGTTGGCCGAAGACGACACGCGCGTGGTCTGGCGCTCTTGGCCGGTCACCGACGGTTACCGTACGAATGAGATAGGTCAGGTCGCCTGCAAGATCTATCGATCCATCCCCGCTCGCCGACTCTGGAACCTGATCATGGCGTCGACGTATGACTATGCAGAACCCGGATTCATTTTGATCGATCGAATTAACGAGATGAACAACAACTGGTTCTGCGAGGACATCCGCGCCACGAACCCGTGCGGTGAGCAGCCGTTACCCCCTTATGGCAGCTGTCTTTTGGGATCGATTAACCTGACGCGCTTCGTTGACGAACCGTTTACCGACGAGGCCCGTTTTGATTGGGACCGCTTCCGAAAAGTCGTAGCGATCTTCTCAAGAATGCTGGATAACGTGGTCGAGGTACACGGACTTCCGCTAGAGCAGCAGGGCAACGAGATCCGCCATAAACGCCGGCACGGCATGGGCTTTTTGGGCCTGGGATCCGCAATGACCATGCTTCAGATGAAGTACGGCGAGGCGGACTCTCTGGAATTCACGGAGCGCGTGGCCCGAGAAATGGCGGAGGTTGGCTGGGAAACCGGCCTGGCACTTGCCAAGGAAAAAGGGCCGGCCCCCATCATGCTGGAAACCTTCGAGGTGACCGCAGAGATGCTGGCCCGTCGCCCAGAGATGGCGAAGGATGGCTACAAGGTCGGTGATCGCGTGCGCGGGTCGGTGCTGATCGCAAAGTACAGCCGCTACATGCAGCAATTCGATTCGGCGCTGACGGATCAGATTGCTGAACACGGTGCGCGTTACAGTCATCACACCTCGATCGCGCCGACCGGTACGATCAGTTTGTCACTGGCCAATAATGCAAGCAACGGCATTGAGCCATCCTTCGCGCATCTTTATAGCCGGAACATCATTCGAGAAGGGCGCAAAACAAAAGAAAAGGTGGATGTGCTGTCTTACGAGCTACTGGCCTATCGTGCGCTCGTGAATCCCGATGCCGCGCCCGGCGTGGAAGGTGCGAACACGCTGCCGGATTACTTCATTAGCGCGGACGACATTACGCCACGTCAGCATGTGGATGTGCAAGCGGCTGCCCAGAAATGGATCGACTCGTCTATCTCCAAAACGGCAAACGTCCCGACCGACTTCCCTTTCGAGGACTTCAAAGACATTTATATGTACGCCTATGAAAAAGGCCTCAAAGGCTGCACAACGTTTCGTTTCAATCCCGAAGTATTCCAGGGCGTGTTGGTCAAAGAAGAAGATCTTGCCAGTACCACTTATCGCTTTACGCTGGCCGACGGCGAAGTGGTGGAAGTAAAAGGCAACGAAGAAATTGAGTACGACGGCGAAATACACACCGCGGCAAATCTCTTTGATGCACTCAAAGAAGGCTATTACGGCAAGTTTTAGACCTTGCGAAGATCGACCAGACCCACGACAGAATCAATCGTTTTAGGAACTCAGAAAAACATGGCTATCAAGATTGCCAAAACCATATCGGATTTCGAGGTCGTTTCGCCCGAGGCGGCCGAATCGAAGAAAGAAGCGCCCGTCGCTGAGCCGGCGGTACTGCTGACAGGTAATGACGGCCTGCCAGCGAATGTGGTGCAGATGCATGAAAAGGTCGAACGGCCGGAGATGTTGGTCGGCAGCACCTACAAGATCAAGACGCCGCTCTCTGATCATGCGCTTTACGTCACGATTAATGACATCGTCCTGAATCCGCAGACGCCGTATGAAAAACGCCGGCCGTTCGAGATCTTTATCAACTCCAAAAACATGGACCACTTCCAGTGGATCGTGGCGCTGACGCGCATCATCTCGGCGGTGTTTAGAAAGGGCGGTGACGCCACCTTTCTGGTCGAGGAGCTTCGAAGCGTCTTTGATCCTCAAGGCGGGTATTTCAAGCGAGGCGGCAAGTACACGCCGTCTCTGGTCGCCGAAATCGGCGACGCCATCGATAGCCACATGCGCATGATCGGCATGATCCGTGATGATGGCCTGGACGAACACCAGCAAAAACTCATCGATGAGAAGCGTCGTGAATTTGAGACCCGCACGCAGGCCGCTGCCGAGGTGGACGCAACGCTCGACGACGAGGCGCCCACTTTCCCCCCCGAATCACGCTTGTGCATGAAGTGCCAGACAAAAGCCGCTGTCCTTCTCGACGGTTGCATGACCTGTCTGAATTGCGGCGATTCTAAGTGCGGCTAGATCCGCCCGTTTTCCCATAATCGCAGGAATTAATCAGAAACTCTATTGCGGTCTCCTCTAATCGCCGCGCTCACGTGAGTGAGTGGGGAATATCGCTGAAATTGATGGTACATGCGTTGGATATGCCTCTATCATTTTTTATGTAAACCTCCCCCTCTTCTATTTTTTGTCCAAGCAGCCCGCTTGACAACCACAGATCAATTCAAAACGAACTGATCTTTAGTGTTACGGAAATGCCTTTTTGCTGGAGTCCCGAGCCCCAGTGATATCGACGAAAGCAAAATATAGAGCGACTAAACGCCTTCCTTGCAAAGAAGCGCTGCGTCGCAAGAGGCTAACAATTAACCCATGTTCAATGCTCTAATCCTGGGCAAGATTTGAGCAGTTTGCTCTGTCCCCACCTAATGACAACAGGCAACGTGGCGTGTTTAGGAGCCCAAATTTAAATTACACTTGCTAGATGGGGCTTCCGATCTACGCTTTATCGCTCAGGCACTAAGGTAGGCCTATGCCCATCGGGAGCGCTGATCGATGACCAAGACCCTGCAGCGGATGAAAAACATTCTGGGGTCGTTACGGTTTCTTTTTTTGGACCTTTTTGGTTTCCAAAAAAGCGGGGTGAGCCTTGTCGCCGGCCAAGATCTAGCTTTGTCCCAACCATCTACCCTCTTCTGCTAGCCAAAGTAAAACCCACTCCTCGCTCAGTCCCATCAAATTTCGGACGTAAAGCAGACTCTGTCGGGCTAATTTTTGACCCCCCAGATAGCCGACCCAAGCCCGATGGCGAGGCCATCAGGCTCAGGGCTCACTTCGCTGGGAAGACACACCATCTGATCCGTTACTCTTTTTCTCCAGCCGGCTTTCGCCTTGACCCGTTTGATGCCGACTATCCCAGAACCCGCGTGCCACAGACGGGATGGTTTGATATCGAAAATTTCACGATTACTCGGCTTGGGCTCTTCCCTCTGATGTTCTACTGCGGAAAGAGGTTGCTGAGCTCAACCGGAGACAAACAAACCCGCCAACTGCTGAGACGAAGTTTTGGCCTTCTTAGGTATCGCGGGGGTTCCCGCTTTTTACGTTGGGCAATTCATCGCACCTACCGAGAGATTCAGCCAGCGATTTCTCTGGATCACTGGTGGCGTTTTTACAGAACTCAATCATCTTCCGCAGCCAGTGCGCTCAGAGTGCCGAATGCATCCGGTGCGCCTCTCATTTCGCTAGTTTTCTTCCCTACCGACGCAGACGGAGAAACTATCGATTCATGCATGCGTGCGCTATCGCGTCAGGAGTACCGCAACTTTGAGGTGGTTATCGTTTCGGAGGAGAAAAGAAAAAGAAATCGGCGCCCTCCTCACTTGCCCAAGAAGCGGGTTCGTCACGCGTCGCGAGATCCAGAACACATCTGGCGAGCGATACAAGGAGCCTATGTAGGAATTATTGATGCCTCGGTGAGTTTAGAACCGGATGCTTTAAGGCTGCTAGCCAACGCTATCGCCTTCGAAAATCCAGATATTCTCTATGGGGATGAAGTGATCACGTGCGATAGTTCTGATCGAGTGTGTCGCATCAATCTTAAGCCTGCCTTCAGTATTGATTATTTTCTCAGCAGCGGCTTTACAGGACTCCCCACCCTTATCCGAAGTTCGATACTCAAAAGGACTGAAGCACCTTGGTCTCTCCGAAGTGCTGAGGCAGCATCAGAATCGCTTGTATTACAAGGGCTTCAGCAAAGCGCCAAGGGCTTGCATATCCCGGGAGTGCTGTCCAGTCGACGCTATCTCGGCCGGCGACAGGCGCCACCTCGGTTACCGCCAGCGGAAATGGAAGAGCATTTAAGCGCGTTGGGTTTTGAGGATGCATCTGTGACGCCGTCCATCAATCCAGCGATCTACCGAATCAGGTTTTACAAGAAATCTCTTGGGAAAACGGCAATCATCATTCCTACAAAGAACAATGTTGACTTGTTGCGCCAAGCAGTTGAATCGATCGAGAGGACGGCGCCAGAAGATCTTTATACCCTTGTTGTCATTGACCATGAGTCTGATGATCCAGCCTGCGTATCGTATCTTCGGTCACTTCGGGAAAAGCACCTCGTGCTCTCTTACCAAGGGGCGTTCAACTTTTCCCGAATCAACAACTTTGCTGTCAAGCATATCGGCTCCGACCATGAAACAATCCTGTTTCTGAATAATGATATCGAGGCCATCGCTTCAGGTTGGCTTGAGACCATGCGGGATAAAGTCATCCGGCCAGACGTTGGGGCCGTTGGCGCGGTCCTGCTTTATCCATCTGAATCTGATCAAGACGAATGCAAAAGCGAGTCTAAACGGCGTGTAATCCAACACGCGGGTGTCGTAATAGGCATCGGTGCGGCCGAGCACTACATGAAAATAGAATACTACATCGATCCGTAAGTATTGGAGATCAAAAACAA
>JAYNKS010000039.1:9735-12191 GCA_038111345.1 Gammaproteobacteria bacterium
TCGGGGACGTCGATCTTTGCCTTCGTATAAGCAATTTCGGATATAAAGTTATTTGCGACGGTGAAGCGGTGCTTTTGCATCATGAATCCGCAACGCGCGACAAGGGGACCGAGGTCGATCCTCACCCCGGCGATTCCGACATGTTTAAGCATCGCTATCGATTCGACATCCGCCGGGGCGACCCGTTCTACCACCCACTGCTAGTAGCAAATAGTTCTCGGTATCGCCCGATGCGTAGCCCTATTAAACGATCCGAGCCCGTTTACCGGATCGTAAAAAACCCTGGGTTTCTGCCACCAGACTAGTCCGTGGCTACCAGCGGCCAGTCTCACCCGATCAGTCACCTTCAGCCCATGTGCTAGGGTAGGCTCTTTACTTTCGTTAACCCCCGTTAATTAGATTAGTTCACTCCCATGAGCAAAGTTAAGACCTTCGGCTTCGATACCTTGAGCCTGCACGCCGGCCAGCAGCCGGATCCCGCCACCGGGGCTCGAGCCACCCCGATTTATCAGACCGCATCGTACGTATTCAAAAGTCCGGATCATGCGGCATCGCTTTTTAACGTCGAACGGGCAGGGCACGTCTACTCAAGGATTACCAATCCCACGACTGCGGTGCTGGAAGAGCGAATCGCGGCGCTGGAAGGCGGGGTGGGCGCCATTGCCACAGCCAGCGGGCAGGCCGCCTGCCATCTAGCCATTGCAACCATCCTCGGCGCCGGCGATCACATCGTTTCCTCTCGTGCCATTTATGGCGGCACTCATAATCTTCTGGATTACACCCTGCCACGCTTCGGCATCACGACCACGTTTGTGGATCCCCGGGATCCGGACGCCTTCGCGGCAGCCATCCAGCCCAACACACGCCTTTTATTCGGTGAAACCCTGGGCAACCCGGGACTGGATGTGCTGAATATCCCGGCGGTGAGCGACGTCGCCCATGCGCACGGCCTGCCGCTTTTGATCGACTCCACCTTCACGACTCCGTATCTCTGTCAGCCGTTCTCGCTGGGCGCGGATCTGGTGTTCCATTCCGCCACGAAGTTCTTGAGCGGCCACGGGGTCATCATCGGTGGATTGGTGGTCGATAGCGGCAGCTTCGACTGGGGCGGATCCGGCAAGTTCCCCACGCTGACCGAACCGTATGCCGGCTTTCATAATATGAACTTTGTTGAAGAGTTTGGCCCCGCCGCCTTCATCAACCGGGCCCGTAAGGAAGGCGCTCGCGATTTTGGAGCCTGCATGAGCCCCACCACCGCCTTTCAGGTACTGCAGGGTATGGAGACCTTGCCATTGCGAATGCAGCGACACATCTCGAACACCCGAGCGATAGTCGGGTTTCTGGCCGATCATGGGGCTGTGGAATGGGTCAGTTACCCTGAACGACCGGATCACCCTGATCATGATCTTGCAAAACAGCTACTGCCCAAGGGGTGTGGCGCTGTTTTCAGCTTTGGAATCAAAGGGGGTCGCGAGGCCGGCCAGCGGTTTATCAGTCGGGTCGAACTGCTTTCCCATCTGGCGAATGTAGGCGATGCCAAATCTCTAGTGATTCACCCAGCGAGCACGACCCATCACCGCATGGACGCCGCTGCTCTGAAGGCGGCGGGTATATCGGAGGGCCTCGTTCGTTTGTCGATCGGGCTCGAGGATCCAGACGATCTCATGGAAGATCTCGATCGAGCGCTCAAAGCCTCGCAGAAAGGATAGCGGTCATGAGAGTGAATACACCCTTCGGTGAGCTCTTCGTGTACACCGGCGCGCGCGAGCATCAGGCAAACCAGCCCGCGGTTGTGTTCGTCCATGGAACCGGGATGGATCACACGGTTTGGGTTCTGCCTTCGCGCTACTTCGCGCGCCACGGCTACAACGTTCTGTCCATCGATCTGCCGGGCCACGGTAAATCGGCAGGAAGCCTCTGTTCGACCATCGATGAAATGGCGGACGCGGTCGTCGAGACCATGGAGGCGGCGGGTATTGCGTCGGCAGCCCTCGTGGGACACTCCATGGGCTCACTGGTAACGCTGAGCGCAGCGGCCCGGCATCCGGACCGTGCGCGCGCACTGGCCTTGATTGGGACGACAGCACCTATGGGCGTCCACCCCGCCATGATGGCGTCCGCGGCCAACAATGACCACGATGTGATCGACATGATCACCTACTGGGGTTACAGCAAATCAGCGCAGTTGGGGGGCAATGAAAACCCCGGCATGTGGATGGCTGGCACGACCCTTCGCCTTCTGGAAAAAGCCAGAGACGATGTGATCCATTACGACCTTCAGGCCTGCGAGGGTTATGCGACGGGACAGGATCATGCCAGGGCGATACAGTGCCCAACGCTGTTCATACTCGGCGATCGCGACATCATGACGCCCATGCGATCGGCCCAGAAGCTGGTCGACGCGATACCCGATGCCAAAGTGTGTCGCATGCAAAAAACCGGGCACTCGCTAATGA
>JAYNKS010000040.1:0-1233 GCA_038111345.1 Gammaproteobacteria bacterium
GCCAAGACATATCGAAATCCAGGTCCTTGCAGATCAGCATGGCCATGTCATCCATCTGAACGAGCGTGAGTGCTCGATTCAACGACGGCACCAGAAAGTCGTGGAAGAGGCGCCATCGCCCTTTGTTGATGATGCACTGCGTCAGGCTATGGGTGCGCAAGCGATTGACCTTGCCCGCGCCGTAAATTACGTGTCGGCGGGCACGGTTGAATTCATCGTGGATGCCGAGCGTAAGTTTTATTTTCTGGAGATGAATACCCGACTTCAAGTGGAACATCCGGTAACCGAAAAGATTACGGGTATCGACCTTGTGGAGTGGATGCTGCGTATCGCGGCTGGGGAGAAACTGACGCTGTCTCAGCACGATGTCGGAATATCGGGCTGGTCACTGGAAACCCGTATTTATGCGGAGGATCCGTTCCGAGGATTTATGCCATCCTCCGGTCGAGTCACGCGCTTTCGACCGCCAGAGGCGTCGGAGACGGTCCGCATCGACACGGGCCTCTACGAAGGTGCAGAAGTTAGCCTCCATTACGATCCCATGGTCGCCAAATTAATCTCGCATGGTCCAGATCGCGATCAGGCGGCCGACACGATGCGCCGGGCGCTGGATCAGTTTGAGATCCGCGGGATTCAGGCGAACACCGCTTTTCTCACCGCGTTGATTGAGAGCCCGCGCTTTCGGGCGGGCGAGACGACCACCGCCTTTATCGAAGAAGAGTTTGGGCAGGGGTTTACTGGTGAGGCGCACGCCGGCCCGGTGTTGGAGAGTGCATTGGCAGTGGTCAGTCTGGTTCACGAGCTTCGACACAGGGATCGCCAGCCGATGGCATTGGAGCCCGAACGCGTCGTCTCGCCGGCGAAGGTTTGTCGAATCGCGCGTATTGCCGATCAAATTTTTGAAATCGCATTAGAAGACCAGGCGTCAGGATGGTCCGTGTTGATTGGAACGCGGGCTCATCGTCTCAAGGTTCTGGGAAATCCCTATGATTCCGTAGTGGACTTTGAATTCGATGGTTATTCTGGCAGTGCTCAGATACGTCGGTTAAGAAATGCCTACGAAGTGATTTACGGTGGGTCTCGTTTCACCGTAGCGATGTTCGAGCTGCACGTGGCACAACTCGCTTCCATCATGCCGAAGAAAATCCAGCCCGATCGCTCTCATCTCGTTCTTTCGCCCATGCCTGGTCTTCTGGTATCCCTTAGTGTGAATGAGGGTGATAACGTGAAGGC
>JAYNKS010000040.1:1243-6444 GCA_038111345.1 Gammaproteobacteria bacterium
GTCGTGTGGCGGCGATTCATGCCAACGTCGGTGCCGCGTTGAATGTGGATCAGTGCATTATTGAGCTCGATCAGGAGCCTGGCGAGTGAGCGTGGGCAAAGCGCTCGCGCAGGCGGTCGAAAAAAAAGATAGACGGGCGCTCGCGCAGGCGATCACGTTAGTGGAGTCGGCCCTGCCTGCTCATCGGGCGGATGCCGACGCGTTGATGACTCATCTCAAAGCCCCGCCAGAGACTGCGTTTCGCATCGGTATCACCGGCCCACCCGGCGCCGGCAAGTCGACGCTGATCGAAGCAATGGGACAGCGGCTGATTGGTGAGGGCCATGATCTAGCGGTGTTGACCATCGACCCGAGTTCGCGAATCAGCGGCGGCTCGATATTGGGTGATAAAACCAGAATGCCAACGCTTTCTGCTGACCCCAAAGCGTTTGTTCGACCCTCTCCTTCATCTGGAATCGAGGGCGGAGTCAGCAGACATACGCAAGAAGCCATTTTGTTATGTGAAGCCTGTGGATTTGATCGTGTGCTGGTCGAGACCGTGGGTGTTGGCCAGTCAGAGCTGCGGGTGGCCCAGATGACGGATGTCTTTGTGTTGCTTCTCGCGCCTTCGGCCGGCGATGAGCTGCAAGGTATCAAGCGCGGCGTAATGGAACTGGCGGACGTCATTCTGATCAATAAGTCCGACGGCGACTTAAGAGCGGCCGCGCAGCGGGCGGCGGCGGAGTGTCTTGCGTCGACGGGGCTGATGAAGACACAAACCCCGGATTGGACGGTCCCGGTACTCAATATTTCTGCGCTTGAAGGAGATGGCGTCGCCGAGGCATTGTCTGAGCTGGAGCGGTTTCATCAGCATTTAAAGGACAGGGGGTTGATTGATCTGCGTCGCCGGCATCAGGCAAGCGAGGCGTTGACGACCTCGATTCAGGAGGCTCTTTATGACGCCGCAACGGGCGATCCGAATCTGAATCGGGAGCTTGATCAAGTTCGAAAACTCGTGCTATCAGGAAATCTGACGCCACGACTGGCGGCGGCCCGGTTCGTAGATCAGTTCACTGCAAGAATGGGGAAGAGTAATGATAGGACGACTTAATCATGTAGCGATTGTGGTACCGGACCTCGCTGCCGCGAGCAGACTGTACCGGGATACGCTTGGGGCCAACGTTTCTCAACCTCTGGCCTTGGCGGATCAGGGCGTGACGACGGTTTTTGTGGATCTTGGGTATACGCGAGTCGAGCTTCTGCACCCCTTGGGCGATGCGTCCCCGATTGCCCGTTTTTTAGAGCGCCATCCCTCCGGAGGTATGCATCATGTGTGTTACGAGGTCTCAGACATTCTCAAAGCCCGGGATCAATTAAAAGCGGAGGGTGCTCGCGTGCTGGGATCAGGTGAGCCGACTGTTGGCGCGCATGGCAATCCGGTTTTGTTTTTGCATCCGGCTGATTTTTGCGGCACTCTGGTAGAGCTCGAGCAGGTCTGACGACCGCCCCAAATCCCTCACGGCACTTTCTGCCGCCTCATTAAACCTGTGGATTGCTACCACCCTCTTGTTGCCACTGCGCTTCGCGCTCTTTATTTTCGGCCGGGATATCCCGTGGGCAAGGCACGACGTCTCTCGGCCGTTGAAAAACTGTTTGGATCAAAGCGGATTTGCGTTAGAACCCGCGCTGGATTCCTTTTTGCCTGCGACCAGCGTGATTGGCTACAGCGCAATTTGTTGTGTAACCGCGTTCACGAGGTGGAAGTCAGCGATCTCTTGGCGAGGCAGTTGTCGCCATCGGATGTTTTTTTCGATGTTGGTGCTAATGCGGGCTACTTCACGTGTCTGGCTCTGTCTGTGGGCGTACAGCGAGTGGTGGCTTTTGAACCCGATCCGCTCACCTGTAAGACCTTTTGGGCACAAATACGGCTGAACGGGTGGGATTCCAAGGCTTGCGAGCTGGTCGAGGGCGGTTTGTCCGAGCAGGCGGGTCAGCTCGATCTTATTCGCGGCAGCGACTCCGGTGAGAGCGGCTTTGGGGATTGGCCCTACCGATTACCCGTGGGGCAACTTGCGGTGAACGTCATGACGCTTGATGATTATTGTGCGTCGGAGGACGTACAGCCAACGGTAATGAAGGTCGATGTTGAGGGGTGGGAGCTAAAGGTATTTAAAGGTGCAATGAAGACGTTGTCGGACCGGCGTCTGCGGCTCATTACATTTGAGGCGGAGGTGGATCGACAGGCGCAGATGACTGACCGGCGACTCTTTGATCTCTTAAGGTCTTTAGGGTTTGGGATCGAACACATTCCGCGACCGTCGGGATCACTGAAGCCGACGGAGAATTTCTGCGCCAGGCGCTAAACCAGATGTTCTGGACGGGCTATCTTGGGCTCGTTAGAAACTGACGGATTGTGCTTACGGCCTGTTCGGGCTGCTCGGCGTGCAGCCAATGCCCCGCGCCCGCTATTCCCTGAAACTGGGCCGATGGAAAATACGCTTTGGCCTTTTTGATTCCTTCATTTTTTACATAATCAGAATTCAGACCGTAGAGAAAGAGCGCAGGGCCATCAAAACGACCGGGCAAGGCCGGAAAGCCAGTAAGGCTATCCATTTGTCGCTGGATCACGGGCAGGTTGATTCGCCATCGCAAGCCATCTGCCTCAGCGCGTAGATTCTGTAACAGGAATTGCCGCAGGGCCAGATCAGCCACTTCCCGCTGCAAAAGCGTATCAGCGTCCTTTCGGGATTGAACCCCGTCCAAAGGAATCTGCAACATCGCTTCGACAAGACCGGAGTGCGAGTGAGGGTAGTTGATGGGCGCAATATCGACCACAACGATCGAATCGACGATGCTGGGGTCTGTCAGCGCCAGCGTCATACTGACCTTCCCGCCCATGCTGTGTCCGATCAATACAGGCTTTTCTATCCCCTGTAATGTCATCCACTCAGAGATCAACGCTGCCATTGAGGGATAGCTCATGTCATCAATCCACGGCGACTGACCGTGGTTGGGAAGGTCCAGCAGAAACACCTGCCAATGGCTCGATAAGGACTGAGCAATTCGTCGCCAGTTAACCCCCGACCCGAAGAGACCATGCAGGATAACGATTGGGGGCCCGGAGCCGATCGTGGTGAATGCGAGAGGGGGCGTCATCGGTCGCTCGCGGGATCGCCGCTAGCGTTTCTTTGGGATGTAAAGATCCGTGATGGTTCCCTCAAACGCTTCTGCCGCCAGCCCGATGGTCTCGCCGAGGGTGGGATGGGGATGGATCGTCAGCCCGATGTCAGCCGCGGCACAGTTCATTTCAATCGCTAACGCGATTTCACCGATCAGATCGCCGGCATTGGTGCCCACAATACCGCCACCGATGATCTGATCCGTCTCCGGATCAAAGAGCAACTTGGTGAAGCCTTCGCTTCGGGTCAGGGCAAGCGCCCGACCGCTGGCGGCCCATGGGAATACGCCTTTCTCGTAGCGGCGATTCTGCGCCTTGGCCTCGGTTTCTGTGAGACCGACCCACGCGACTTCCGGATCGGTGTAGGCGACGGACGGAATCACCCGCGCATCAAATGCAGCTTTCTGGCCGGCTGCCACTTCCGCGGCGACCTTGGCCTCGTGCGTGGCCTTGTGCGCGAGCATGGGCTGGCCAACGATATCCCCGATGGCGAAGATATGACTCTGGTTCGTTCGCATCTGCCGATCCACCGCTATGAAACCGCGCTCATCCACATGAACGCCGGCCTTTTCGGCATCAATTTGTCCTCCGTTCGGCGAACGGCCAACGGCAATCAGGACCAGATCGAACGCGCTCTCAGCGGGAGCGTTGTCGCCGGCAAAGCGAACGATTAACTCGCGTTCGTTGGCATCAACCTGCTCCACCCGGGTCTTGGTGTAAATGGCCTCGCATTGTTGCGTAAGACGCTTTACCAGTGGTTTAACGAGATCAGGGTCCGTGCCTGGCATCAGCTGATCGGCCATCTCTACAATACTGACCGAGCTGCCAAGCGCGTGATAAACCGTCGCCATCTCAAGACCAATGATGCCGCCGCCGACGACCAGCATACGAGGCGGGATAGTGGTAAGGGCGAGTGCGCCGGTGGAATCGACAATACGCGAATCCTCTGGCACTCCAGGCAACTTTACGGGTTGGGAGCCGGCCGCGATGATAGCTTGGCGAAAATGCACAGACTGTTCACCGGTATCACTTAACACGTGGATCTCGTTTGCTCCATTGAAGTACCCGCGGCCTTGAAAGACGGTTACACCGCGTTTCTTGGCAAGACCCGCAAGTCCGGTGGTCAGCTGACTCACCACGGAGGATTTCCAGTCTCGAAGCTTTTCGATATTCAGCGTGGGCTCCCCAAAATCAATACCATGAGATCTCATCTCACGGGTTTCCTCTATGACTCGGGCAGCATGCAGGAGCGCTTTAGAAGGGATGCAACCCACGTTCAAACAGACGCCGCCGAGCGTGGTGTACCGTTCGATCAAAGCGACCCGTAAACCGAGGTCAGCCGCCCGAAAAGCGGCGGTGTAGCCCCCGGGCCCGGAGCCCAATACGGCGAGATCGAACGCCGCGCTGTCCGGTGCAGGAATAGACGTCGAGCCAGCCTGCGCTGCGGTGGTGGTGGCTTTGGAATCGTCTTCGCCGGCGCTCGGTACTGCAGCCGCTTCAGGCTCGGACTGCGCGCGTAGGGTAACGGTGGCTACGACGTCGCCTTTTGAGACTTTGGCCCCTTGTGTCACCAGTACGTCGGAGACGGTACCGGTCACGGGCGAGGGAATATCCATTGTGGCTTTGTCGCTCTCGAGCGTAATCAACGGCGTCTCGACATCGACGGCGTCGCCGCTTTGCACCAGAACCTCAATGATATCGACGTCTTCAAAGTCCCCGATGTCGGGAACCTTTACGGTGTATAGGGTTTCGGACATCATCAACTCGGCGCAGGCGGCTACAGCAGCATCCGACGAGCGTCTTCGAGCGTGGTCACGAGTTCTGCTACGAACCGGGCCGCTTGGGCGCCGTCAATCACCCGGTGATCATAGGAAAGATCCATCGGCAGCATCAGCCGGGGTTGAAAACTTTCGCCGTTCCATACGGGCGTCATGCGTGCGCGTGTGAGACCCAGGATAGCGACCTCAGGCGCGTTGACCACGGGTGTGAAGGCCGTTCCACCGATTCCACCGAGGCTGGAAATGCTGAAACACCCGCCTTGCAT
>JAYNKS010000040.1:6454-12123 GCA_038111345.1 Gammaproteobacteria bacterium
TTGCCTTCCCGCGCCCGGGTGCTAAGGTCGGTCAAGTTGCGAACGATATCCAGGATGCCTTTCTGATCGACATCCCGCACAACGGGCACGACCAAACCGCCATCGGTATCAACGGCAACCCCGATATGAACATAATGCTTGAGGATCAGGTGCTCGCCGTCGGGAGCGAGCGAGGCATTAAACGACGGTTGGGATTTCAAGATCCTTGCTACGGCTTTGATCACGAACGCGAGCAGGGTGACTCGCAGGCCGGATCGAGCCGCCTCTTCCTTAAGCGACTGACGGAATGATTCGAGATCGGTGATGTCCGCCTCGTCATGATGCGTGACATGGGGAATATTCAGCCACGCCCGATGCAGATGCTTTCCCGAGATGCGCTTAATCCTCGAGAGGGGCTGTGTGTCTACCGGCCCCCATTTCGAGAAGTCAATCTGAGGCATGGTGGGGATACCCGTCTGATCTGACGACGTCGATGGGGTTTCGCGAATGGCCGTTTTGACGAACTCGCGAACATCCTCCTGAAGAATTCGACCGCGCGCTCCGCGACCGGTTACCCGGGTGAGGTCCACGCCGAGTTCCCGCGCAAACCGTCGTACGGCCGGACTGGCATGAGGTAACGCCGCACCGGGCTCGGACTGGATAGGTGGTAACGAGGCCGGGGGTGAGGGCGGCGCTACGGTCGACGCGGGCTGGTCGTCCATCGGCGGTGCAGCGGTTATCTCGACTCCGGGCGTTTGTGCAGAACGCTCGTTCTGCTGTGCTGATGTCGCCTGGGTTAACGCCGGCTGGTCTGAAGGTGTGGAGGTCTCGGCTGATGCCGAGGCGGTACCATCCGATCGCTCTGCGGGTGCCGCCGTATCCGCAACCGCGTCACTCGATTCAAGGACCGCAACCAGACTGCCCTGGGATACCTTGTCGCCCACCGCAATTTTGATTTCTTTGACCGTTCCCGCAGCTGGCGAGGGGACGTCCATCGTTGCCTTGTCGCTCTCCAGAGTGATGAGCGGATCCTCCGGAGACACGGTGTCACCGGGTTTGACCAGGACTTCAATAACGTCGACGTTATCAAAATCGCCGATATCGGGAACGATGATCTCGTGCGTTTGGCTCATGGCATCTGAATCTATGCTTGAGCCGGATTCGGTTTTTCCGGATCCAGTGAGTAGCGGGCGATCGCCTCGCTCAGAGTGGATCGTGGCAGGGCGTTGTCATCGGCGAGGGCGGTGAGTGCGGCCAGCGCGATATGTCGGCGATCCACCTCAAAAAACCGACGCAGCTGTTCGCGGGTCCCACTACGGCCGTAGCCGTCTGTTCCGAGCACGGTGTACCGTCGCGGTACGAATTCACGAATCTGGTCTGCATAGGCCTGGTTGTAATCGCTTGCTGCGATAACCGGACCCTCGGTATCGACCAGTTGCTCGGTCACAAAGTTGGACTGCGGTTCAGACTCGGGATGCAGACGGTTCCAACGGGCTACCTCGCGCGCCTTGCGGGCCAACTCGTTGTAGCTCGTGACGCTCCATACGTCTGAAAGGACGCCGAAGTCGTCTTCGAGCATTTTGGCTGCGGCGATGGACTCCCGCAGGATGGTTCCGCTGCCCAGTAGTTGTACGCGAGGTGCGGTTTTCCGGCTCTTGGGAGCGGTGATCAGTCGATACATACCTTCCAGAATGCCGCTCTCGACACCCTCAGGAAGCGCGGGGTGAGCGTAGTTCTCGTTCATCACCGTGATGTAGTAAAAAATATTTTCCTTCTCAACGAACATACGCCGTAAGCCGTCATGCACGATAACTGCAAGTTCATAATTGAAGGTTGGATCGTAGGCCACGCAGTTCGGGATGCTGGACGCCATTAGCAGACTGTGACCATCTTGATGCTGCAATCCTTCGCCGGCTAATGTGGTACGCCCGGCCGTCCCGCCCACCAGAAAGCCGCGCGCCTGCTGATCTCCGGCGGCCCAGGCCAGATCGCCTACCCGCTGAAGGCCAAACATAGAGTAGAAGATGTAAAAGGGGATCATGGCGATGCCATGATTGCTGTACGCCGTGGCGGCGGCTATCCACGAAGACATGGCACCGGATTCGGTGATCCCTTCCTGTAGCACTTGACCCTTGATGTCCTCGCGGTAGTACATCAACTGGTCCGCGTCCTCGGGGATGTAGAGCTGGCCTTCCGGGGCGTAGATGCCAAGCTGTCGGAACATGCCTTCCATGCCAAAGGTTCGCGATTCGTCCGGCACAATGGGCACCACGTAGCGCCCCAAGGATTTGTCGCGAGTGAGAGCGGTCAGCAGGCGGACAAAGCCCATGGTGGTTGAGACCTCGCGATCTCCACTGGTCTCAAGCTGGGATTTAAAGATCGACAGATCGGGCAATGGGTGCGTGGGCGCATCGTCCCGACGGGCCGGCAGACTGCCGCCCAGTGCCGATCGACGCTCCTTGAGATAAATGACTTCGCGACTGTCTTCCCCCGGGTGATAAAAGTCGCATGCAAGCACGGCCTTATCGTCGAGCGGAATTCGGAAGCGATCGCGAAAGGCGAGCAACGATTCATCCGCCATTTTTTTCTGGCTATGAGTGATGTTCTGACCTTCTCCCGATCCGCCCATCCCGTAGCCCTTGACGGTTTTGGCTAGGATCACGGTGGGTTGCCCCTTATGGGCCGCGGCGGCTGCGTAGGCTGCGTAGACCTTATGCGGATCATGCCCTCCCCGATTCAATCGCCAAATATCTTCGTCCGTCATGCTCGCGACCATCTCTGCGAGTTCGGGATATTTTCCGAAGAATCGCTCGCGAACGAAGGCGCCGTCCTTGCTTTTAAAGGCCTGATATTCGCCGTCCAGCGCTTCTTCCATTCGCTGTTTCAGGAGATTGCGTGTATCCCGCGCGAGAAGCGGATCCCAATATGAACCCCAAATCAGTTTGATGACATTCCAGCCAGCGCCGCGGAACTGACCCTCCAACTCCTGAATAATTTTCCCGTTGCCTCGCACCGGGCCATCCAGTCGCTGCAGGTTGCAGTTGATGACAAAGACCAGGTTATCCAGCCGTTCGCGCCCGGCAAGCCCGAGCGCACCCGTCGACTCGGGTTCATCCATTTCACCATCCCCCATGAAGGCCCAGACTTTTCGGTCGGACTGGGGAATGAATTCGCGGTTCTGCATGTAGCGCATGAAACGCGCCTGATAGATGGCCTGAATCGGACCGAGTCCCATAGACACCGTGGGGAACTGCCAGAAATCAGGCATGAGCCAGGGATGCGGGTAAGAGGAGAGCCCCTTGCCCTCGACTTCCTGGCGGAACCCTTCGAGCTGTGACTCGTTCAGTCGGCCTTCAAGAAACGCACGAGCATATATGCCAGGCGCTGAGTGCCCTTGAAAGAAGACGAGGTCCGCACCGTGTTCTGCTTGCGGGCCTCGCCAAAAATGATTGAACCCTACGTCGTAGAGCGTGGCGGCGGATGCGAAGCTCGCAATATGTCCACCAAGTTCGCTACTGGTGCGGTTCGCTCGCATCACCATCGCTAAAGCATTCCATCGAACGAGAGAGCGTATTCGCCATTCGAGCGAGGCGTCCCCGGGACTTTTTGGTTCCTTTGCAGTAGGAATGGTGTTGAGATACGCCGTCGTCGATCGATAAGGAATAAACGTTCCGTTGCGACGAGCCTGATCGATCAGGGTTTCCAGCAAATAATGGGCACGTTCCTCGCCCTCGCGCTCAATCACAGCGGCGAGCGCATCCTGCCATTCACGGGTCTCTTCGGGATCGATGTCGGTTGCGGGAATTGCGTCAGCCATTATCAAATCCTAGGGGAAGTCGGTGAGAAGTAAAGGCCGAGCGGTTTACTCCAATCGCAAGACGCGAAGGGCTCGGTCTACCCGTCAGCGGGCGCGGACACTAACACAGGGTGTCTCTCTGAACCGTCGAACTTGGTAAAATGGTCAGACCAAGTATTCTTGAAGACGCGTTATCAAGAATCAGGCTGCCAGGATGTCCTTGAGGAATTGACCCGTATAGGACGCATCGATTAGTGACAACTCCTCGGGCGTTCCCATCCCCACCAAGCGCCCGCCTCTTTGTCCACCCTCTGGACCTAAATCAATAATCCAGTCGGCCGTCTTTATCACATCGAGGTTGTGCTCGATGACCACCACCGTGTTTCCCTGATCGCGTAGTCGATGCAGCACCACCAGCAGTTGTTTGATGTCATGAAAATGCAGCCCGGTGGTTGGCTCATCGAGGATATACAGCGTACGACCGGTCGCCCGCTTGGATAACTCTCGCGATAACTTAATTCGCTGTGCTTCTCCGCCTGACAGGGTGGTGGCGCTTTGACCGAGACGGATATAGCCGAGGCCTACATCAAGGAGCGTGTCGAGTTTTCGTTTGATCACAGGAATGGCATCGAAAAACTCAGCGGCCTCAGATACCGTCATGTCCAGTACTTCGTGAATCGTTTTATCCTTATACCGAACGTCCAACGTCTCACGGTTGTATCGCTTGCCATGGCAGGTATCGCACGGCACGTAGATATCAGGAAGGAAGTGCATCTCCACCTTAATCAGACCGTCGCCCTGACAGGTCTCGCACCTTCCGCCGCGAACGTTAAAAGAAAATCGCCCGACTTTGTATCCGCGGGCCCGTGACTCAGGGGTGCCGGCGAACAGTTCCCGGATCGGAGTAAATAATCCTGTGTAGGTAGCCGGATTGGAGCGCGGCGTCCGCCCAATCGGACTTTGATCGATATCAATCACCTTATCAAAATGATCTAGCCCTTCAATCGCGGTGTGCTCGGCTGCGGGATCGCGCGCCGCATTCAGGTGTTTGGCCATCGCCGGATACAGCGTGTTGTTGATTAAGGTGGATTTGCCTGAGCCCGATACCCCTGTGACACACGTCAGCAGCCCGACGGGGATCGTCACCGAAATCGTCTTTAGATTATTTCCCTTTGCACCAGAAATGGTCAGCACGCGGTGCTTGTCTGCGCGCGTCCGCTCTGACGGCACATCAATGGTTTGGATGCCGGAGAGGTATTGCCCAGTCACCGATTCTGGTGACGCCAGGACATCCTCCACCGCGCCCTGAGCGACTATCCGACCCCCGTTGATGCCCGCGCCCGGGCCTAAATCCACAATGTGGTCGGCGCTTCGGATGGCCTCTTCATCGTGCTCTACGACGACCACCGTATTGCCCAGATCCCGCAAATGAAAAAGCGTATCCAGAAGTCTCTGATTGTCGCGCTGATGTAAGCCAATCGAGGGTTCATCAAGGATATACATCACGCCCACAAGGCCTGAACCAATCTGGGAGGCCAGACGGATGCGTTGAGCCTCCCCTCCGGAAAGGGTCTCCGCCGTTCGATTAAGTGTCAGATATTCAAGCCCGACATTGACTAAAAATCGTAGGCGGTCCGAGATCTCGCGCAGAATACGGGCACCGATTTCAGCCTTGTGCCCGGGAAGTGAAAGCTGCTCCACAAAAGCCAGAGAGGACTCGATAGGCAGGGCCGTCACTTGGTCAATAGGCTGGTCGCCAACATAGACATGGCGGGCGCCTATTTTGAGGCGGCTTCCTTTGCAGGCCTCACAGGGTTGCGTGTTCAGAAAGCGCGCCAGGTCCTCGCGAATCGTATTGGAGTCAGAGTCGCGATAGCGTCTTTCCATATTTGGC
>JAYNKS010000041.1:0-1948 GCA_038111345.1 Gammaproteobacteria bacterium
CGCCTGCACTGCAAGCAGGCGATCTTGCAATTATCCCCGCAAATGCGTTTTGGCGCGAAGACCGCGCCAAGAGTTTGTGGGGCTTGGTCAGTTGGCGTAGCGCCAAAAGTCAAATCGGCTAAAAGAAAAAATTCACTGTGACCCAAATCGTTCGTTCGATTATTGCCCCGTACAGCGCCCAGGAGATGTTTGACCTAGCGAACGATGTTGATCGCTACCAGGAATTTTTGCCCTGGTGTAGTGGCTCTGAGGTGCTTGAGACCAGCTCCGATGAGGCGCTGGCGCAGATTGATATTTCCTATAAAGGCTGGAATACCAGTTTTACCACGCGCAACCGTCTTGTTAAAAACGAATTGATCGAAATGCGCCTGGTGGAGGGCAGCGCCTTCGAAACGCTCGAAGGCGACTGGCGGTTTAAACGGCTCGATGAAATAGCCTGTCAGGTCGAGTTGGAGGTTAATTTTGCTTTGGCTGGTAAGCTGGGTGGAAAAGTGCTCTCACCTGTTTTTGCCCGGATCTGCTCTGAGCTGATTGATGCCTTTGTGGAGCGTGCCAAGGGGATTTACGGGGAGAGGGCCTTTGCTTGACGTCGAAGTGGTCTACGCGTTAACCGAGCGTCAAATGGTTAAATCTCTAAGTGTCGATCCGGGGGCCACGGTTCGCCAAGCAATTCTTGCCTCAAAGATTTGCGATGAATTTCCTGAGATTGATCTAAGCCAGAACCCAGTCGGAATTTATTCAAAGAAAGTGCCGCTCGATCACGTGCTGAAAAACGGAGATCGCGTGGAAATTTATCGTCCCTTAAAAGTGAGCCCCAAAGAGGCCCGACGGCTTCGGGCAGAAAACGCGCGCTCGGCTAAAAACGCCCAGCGCGATAAAAAGGCTTAACTCGTTCTAGTCGCCCGGCGTGATGGCGTCCCAGAGATTAGAGAAAAAACCCGGGGAATCCTCTTCTAGGTCTGGCTGAATCGCGCCGGGAAGCCCCGCACCCTCGACCTCTGTGCGCGCAATCTTGTCGTTTTCAAACCAGATGCTGAGGCGATATTGGGTTACCTGCTCGCCCTTGGCTGGATCCAGGCTGTAAAAATAATCCCACCGATCGGCATGAAAAGGGTCTTCAATTAAGGGTGTCCCGAGGATAAAGCGGACTTCATTGCGGCTTGTCCCCGGGGTAAGTTTTTCGATCTGCTCGGCGCTGATCACATTGCCCTGCTGAATCTCAACGCGATAGCTTCGTACGCATCCGCCCATGATGAGGCCCGCGAGGACTACGGCCACAATCAGCGGCTTAAGTGAGAGACGAGAATAAGTGGGGCGCATCTTTTGAATCATACTGCAGCGTGCGTCAGGCGGCCGCCTCAGTTGCGCTCAATCTTTTTTGCATGGCGATCTCATCGCAGTTATTGAATTTGGGGCAGGTCACGCATACGCCAAAGACCTTCTCTGGAAGGCTTTCCATCGGAACGATTTGATACCCCAATTTCCGAAAAAAGCCCGGCACGTAGGTGAGGGCGATCATCCGGGACAGCCCTCGCTCCTGACCCATCTGCTCAATTACGTCGACGAGGTTGCGACCATGTCCTTTGCCCTGAAATTCGGGGGTCACGGCAAGGCTCCTGACCTCACCGAGCTCGGTGGTAAAGGTCTCAAGCGACGCACAGCCAATGACTTCATCATTTTCTGTCGCCACGATAAACGCATCCAGCCGCTTGGCGATCTCGGTCTCGGGTCGCGAGAGCAGTTTGCCGTCCTCGGCATAGCCATTTAAAAGGCCGTGGATAAACGGAACGTCGCTTTCGGTAGCGCTGCGGGTGGATAAACTCATTATTGGACGCGTCCGAGTAATTCGCCAGCATGGGCACGAGTCGTGTTGGGTATTTAAAAACCCCCCCCCCTTCATTCGAGCGAGTCGGTTCGCGAAACGGTGTCTTGTGGTGGGATTTGGAGA
>JAYNKS010000041.1:1958-2678 GCA_038111345.1 Gammaproteobacteria bacterium
TGCGTTATTTCAACGCCGCCCAGCATTCTTGCGATCTCTTCGGTTCGCTCACCGTTCTCTAGGGGTTGAATGTCGACCTGGGTTTCGTCTGTGTTGGTTCGGATTACTCGCAGATGCTGATGCCCCTGCGCGGCGACTTGGGGCAGATGGGTAATACACAGCACCTGACGCGCTCCTGCACTGGCCCGCAGCTTCTGGCCAACAATTTCTGCTACCCGTCCGCCAATACCGACATCCACTTCGTCGTAAATCGTACAGGGCGCGGCCGTATCCTGAACCATCGTCAGCTGGATCGCAAGGCTAATGCGCGAAAGCTCGCCGCCCGACGCTGCCCGCTCGAGCGCCGCCCATTCAAGATCAGGGCCGGGCTGGATTTCAAATTGGATGCTTTCCCGGCCATATGGCGGTCGCTGGCCGACGTCGTGTGGCTTTATCCGCACTTGAAAACGTGCCGCTTCAAGACCGAGCGAGGGCAGCTGGTCGTTGACCGCCTGGCTCATGGAGGCAGCAGCCTTACTACGCGCTCCGGATACTTTTTTCGCAACGGCGTCATAGTCCGCGCAGGCATCATCCAGGCTTTTGGCGATGTGCTCGGGATCGCCCGCTCCTGATTCAAGGCTCTCCAGCTCGCTCGAGAGCCGCTCGAGCAGGCCCAAGAGCTCTTGAGGTTTGGTTTGGTATTTGCGGGCGGCGTCATAAAGGGCGCCAAGGCGCTGATCG
>JAYNKS010000041.1:2688-5397 GCA_038111345.1 Gammaproteobacteria bacterium
CGCCTGGGACCGGCTGCTGTTGCCGCATTGCCGGCGCTGATCGACGCGCTCAAGTTCAGCCGGGTCCAGGTCATAGGCATCCTGAACGTGGCGCAGCTGGGCCGTTGCCTCTGATAGTTGAACGCAGACGCTCTCAAGTTGATCAGCGATCTCCTTGAGCCCTGGGTCGTAGTCCATTAGGTCGCGCAGACGATGCCCGGCACGACTTAAAAGCACAGAGGCAGAGCTCTCTTCGGCATCGTCAAGTTCCTGCAGCGCAGCCCACGTGCCTTCGCTCAGCTCACGGGTGTGTGACAGTCGCGAGTGTTGTGCTTCGAGTTCGGGAAACTCTTCTGGCGTAGGCTTGAGCGTTGCGAGCTCTTGCACCTGATGCCTCAAAAAAGCCTCGCGCTCGCGCTGCTCGGCAAGACCGGACTGCGCCTGAGCAAGCGCGGCTTCAAGCCCGCTGATTTTTGCAGCGATGGTCTGCAGTTGAACTACGTCGTCAGCAATACCGGCGGTCGCGTCCAGAATCGTGCGCTGAACTGTGCGCTGAAGCAGGCGATGATGTTCGTGCTGTCCATGAATATCCGCCAGAAAAGCTCCAAGTTCTTTTAGGGACTGAATAGGCACTGGTCGGCCGTTGATAAATCCCCGGGAGGGTTTTTCGCGGTAAATAACGCGACGCAGCGTACATTCTCCGACCTCGGTTTCAAGATCCATGCTGGCGAGCCAATCTTTGGCTTCAGGGAGCTTGGCGATATCAAAGTCGGCCTGAATTTCGGTTTGATCGGCACCGTGTCGAATGAGATCGGTCGATGCCCGGTTACCGAGCAGGATCGCCAGCGCGTCGACCATGACCGACTTACCCGCGCCAGTCTCGCCAGTGATCACCGTGAGGCCGTCGGACAAACTGATTTGCACCTGCTTGACCACAACAAAGTTGCGGACGTCGAGCCAGTTGATCATATCGAGCGACTGCGCCTAGCCCCAGCCCAACTTGGTACGCAGCGCCTCGTAGTGACTGTGGCCTTTGATACGAACCAACTGGGCGAAGATCTCTGCGGGCCTGATCTCCAGCGTGTGATGCATCTCCAGGGTGACAAAGTCCAGCCCATCAATGAATACATGGGCTTTTTCGGTATGCGGCCCCACGAGGGAGAGATTTATCGTGGAATGTTGACTGAGCACAATAGGCCGCTGTCCCAACGAATGCGGTGAGACGGGCGCGAGCACAATAGCGGGCAAAAGAGGATGCAGGATCGGCCCGCCGGCGGAAAGGGCGTAAGCGGTGGATCCGGTGGGCGTCGCCACAATCAGGCCATCGCCTCGGGACTGACCGACCGTCTCGCCATCAACCCTTGTGTCAAACTCGATCATTTTGCCTGTCGCGCCCTTGGACAGGGTGACATCATTAAGCGCGTACCGTTCGGCCATCGTCACGCCTTCAGCAAGGCATTGCGCCTTCAGCATGGCCCGTTTCTCAATTTCAAAATCACCAGAGAGCACCTGATCCAGATCTTGAATGAATCGTTCAGCGGGAATGTCGGTTAAGAAGCCTAACCGACCGCGGTTAATGCCGATTACAGGAAGATTGGCCTGAGCCAGAGCGCTGGTGACGTGCAGCATGGTGCCATCTCCGCCTAAGACGATACCGAGATCGATGCTATCGGCAATGGATTTGCCGGTATCGGTAATGCGCAGGCCCTCAATCTCCTGATGCGTGGTGTCACCGAGAAAGACCTTGAGCCCTCGTTTTTCAAGGTGCAGGCGGATCTCGCCGAGGAGCGCCTTGACGGCGGGATCCTGGTAGCGCCCGAACAAGCCGATGGATTTAAAGGGCATGGGTCAAAAGATCAAAATTTAAGCGGATTTAGAGCGGAATGGGTCGGGGGCGTGTCCATTGCGCTTAGGCTTGCCGGTGGTATTATTCTGCTCAAAGCCAAGCGCTGACGCTTCATTTTACAACCATTTTTTAACGCGACGAACGTGACCGAACCGGCAGAAAAACTGCAAGATCTCGAGCTCAACGATCGCGCCCAGCATTTACTAAAACTGCTGATCCGCCGCTACGTGAGCGACGGCGAGCCGGTCGGCTCCAGAACGCTGTCCCGCGAGCCGGGTCTCGATCTAAGCGCGGCGACGATCCGAAACGTGATGGCAGATCTTGAGGATCTCGGGCTGATCAGAGCGCCGCATACGTCCGCTGGGCGAGTACCCACTCAACTGGGCTACCGGGTTTTTGTGAATAGCCTGCTTAAGATGCAGATGCCCAATCGCACGGACTCCAAGGAGATCATGAGTGCGCTGGCGGGTGCAAAAGGCACAGACGAACTACTTGAAACCGCCTCCGAGCTTTTGTCCGATATCACACAGTATGCGGGCGTCATTATGTTACCCCATACGGAAACCGCCAAGCTTCGCCAGGTGGAGTTTCTGGAGCTCTCTGAAGATCGCGTGCTTGCGATTCTGGTCACCGATGACGGTCGGGTGCAAAACCGGGTGCTGTTCCTGGATAAAAGGCTATCGGCCTCAGAGCTTGTAGAGGCGGCTAATTTTTTCAATTCCCAACACGCGGGCAAAACACTTCAAGAGGTCCGCCACCGATTGCTTTTGGATATGCAAAAAGATAGCGACGCGATGAATCGGATGATGCGAACAGCAGTGGAGATGGCAAGTGAATTGCTTGGTGAGGAAGACACGAGCGAGGGCTTTGTGCTGCGCGGAGAG
>JAYNKS010000041.1:5407-11912 GCA_038111345.1 Gammaproteobacteria bacterium
AACTGGGCAAACTTCGCGAAATCTTCGATGCCTTCAAGACCAAGCAGGACCTTCTGGGACTGCTCGATAAAAGTATGCGCGCGAGCGGGATAAACATCTTTATTGGGGAGGAGTCCGGCTACAGCGCGCTCACCGACTGCAGCGTGGTAACAGCACCTTACGAAACTGACGGTCGCTGCATCGGCGTCATCGGCGTCATTGGCCCCACCCGCATGGCCTACGACGAAATTATCCCGGTCGTGGATATCACGGCCCGCGTGCTCGGGAGCGCTCTCAGAAGCCTCCATTAGGCGGTTTTCCCGCCTCTTCTTGCTCAACCTTTTCGCTCTTGAATGTGGGCTGGGCAGCCCCCATATAGGAGGAATTGTCCAAAATCACCCCCCGCGACGAGCGAAAATTGCTATGACCCACGGTGAGCGTAAATCCGAAGCGTCTGATTCCCAGCCTGAGGGTGCCGATCCTGAGAATCAGTCGGAGGAGCAAGTCAGTGCAGCCACCGACCCATCAACCGAAGAGCAGGGTTCTGAGGCACAGGTCGATGAGCCTGATGAGTTTGAGACCCTTCGAGCCGAAAACGAGACGCTGCGCGACGATTTCTTGAGAGCAAAAGCGGATGCCGAGAACGCCCGCAAACGGGCTCAGACCGAGATCTCCAACGCCCGTCGCTTTGCTATTGAGGGTTTTGCGGGTGAGCTCTTGAACGTTCGCGACAGCCTCGATCTTGCCCGCGCGGTCGACCTTAAAGAGGGCGATTCGGTCGTGGAGCGCATGACGGAGGGGCTCGATCTCACCCTGCGCCAGATGGATAGTGTGTTTGAGCGCTTCTCGATATACGAAATTACACCGGAGGTCGGGGACAAGATGGACCCCGAGACGCATCAGGCAATGAGCCTGATTGAGACAGCCGACGTGCCGCCCAATCATATTTTTCAGGTGGTGCAGAAGGGCTACCGTTTGAACGAGCGCTTGCTGCGCCCCGCGCGGGTGCTGGTCGCAAAAGCGCCTGCCGGCAGCACTGATGAGGAAGCGCCAGCACCTTGAAACGGGGTCAATTAACCCCACATTCTAAGAAGAATTAGTTTTAACGGGCGCTTCGTGGCGCCGCCTTTGAGGATAAAAAGATGGCAAGCATTATCGGAATCGATTTAGGAACCACCAACTCCTGTGTAGCGGTTATGGATGGCGGCAAGCCGAAAGTGATCGAGAATACAGAAGGGGATCGCACGACACCCTCTGTGGTGGCGTTCAGCGACGATGGGGAGGTGCTCGTCGGCCAGTCTGCCAAGCGTCAGGCGGTGACCAATCCCCACAATACGATCTTTGCCTCCAAGCGGCTCGTCGGGCGAAAGTTTGACGAAGACGTTGTTCAGCGCGATCTGGATCTGATGCCTTACAAGATTGTGAAGGCAAAAAATGGCGACGCCTGGATTGAAGCCGGCGGCAAGCAGATGGCCCCGCCGGAAATTGCCGCGCGCGTGCTTCAGAAAATGAAGCAGACCGCGGAGAATTACCTTGGCGCGGAAGTGACCGAGGCGGTAATTACCGTTCCGGCTTACTTTAACGACTCACAGCGTCAGGCCACCAAGGACGCAGGCCGCATCGCCGGTCTTGACGTCAAGCGCATCATTAATGAGCCAACAGCTGCCGCGCTTGCCTACGGGCTGGAAAAGCAGCAAGGGGATCGCAAGATTGCGGTTTACGATCTTGGTGGCGGTACCTTCGATATTTCCATTATCGAGATTGCCGACGTTGATGGCGAGCATCAGTTTGAAGTGCTCTCGACTAATGGCGACACGTTTCTTGGCGGTGAGGATTTCGATCGCCGCTTGATCGACTATTTGGCCGATGAATTCAAGAAAGACCAGGGCATGGATCTTCGCGGTGATCCGCTTGCTATGCAGCGGCTCAAGGAATCTGCGGAAAAAGCCAAAATCGAGCTCTCTTCAAGTTCGCAGACCGAAGTAAACCTGCCTTACATCACGGCCGATCAAAGCGGTCCTAAGCACCTCAACTTGAAGCTGTCGCGCGCGAAGCTCGAGTCGCTGGTGGAGGATCTCATCAGCCGCACGATCAGCCCCTGCAAGACGGCGTTAAAAGACGCCGGTCTGTCGGCTTCCGATATCAACGATGTGCTGCTGGTGGGTGGGCAGACCCGTATGCCGAAGGTTCAGGAAGCGGTGAAAAACTTTTTTGGCAAGGACCCTCGTCGTGACGTCAATCCCGACGAAGCGGTGGCAGTCGGCGCCGCCATTCAGGGCGGTGTCCTGGGCGGCGACGTTAAAGATGTGCTGTTGCTGGATGTGACGCCTCTGTCTCTGGGTATTGAGACGTTAGGTGGAGTGATGACCAAGCTGATTGAAAAGAACACCACGATCCCAACCAAGGCGAATCAGGTGTTTTCAACGGCGGACGATAATCAAACCGCCGTCACAGTGCATGTGCTGCAGGGTGAGCGTGAAATGGCGCAGCATAACAAGTCGCTAGGGCGGTTCGATCTTTCTGACATTCCGGCAGCGCCCCGCGGTATGCCGCAGATTGAGGTGACCTTCGATATTGATTCCAACGGCATATTGCATGTTTCGGCCAAGGACAAAGCCACGGGTAAGGAGAACAAGATTAAGATTACCGCCGGCTCCGGTCTCTCAGACGATGAGATCGAGCGCATGGTTCGCGACGCTGAAGAGCATGCCGAAGACGATCGCAAGGCTCGCGAGCTTGTCGATGCTCGAAATCAGGGTGAGGCCATGGCGCATACGGTTCGCAAAACGCTCGCCGAGGCAGGCGATAAGGTTGATGCGGATGAGAAGGACAGCATTGAAAAAGCAATCGCTGACCTCGAAGCGGTCGTGAAGGGTGAGGATGTTGCAGAGATACAGGCGAAGACCAACGCGCTGATGGAAGCCAGCCACAAGCTTGCCGAAAAGATGTATCAGTCGGAAGAAGCTCAGGCAGCTGGCGATTCCGCCGGCGAGAGCACGCCCGGACAGGACGACGTGGTGGACGCTGAGTTTGAGGAAGTCAAAGACAAGAAAGACGATTAATGAAGCGGTTTTGCGTCGATGAGAGGACGCACCGTTGATGGTAATTCGGCAAATAGGCCAGCTCCGTAGTGGGCTGGCCTTTGCGGTTTAGAACGAGCAGAGTACATGGCCAAACGCGACTATTACGAGGTGCTGGGAGTAGATCGGACGGTCTCTGAAGGAGACCTGAAGAAGGCGTTTCGTCGGCTCGCCATGAAATACCATCCGGATCGCAACACCGAAGATCCCGAAGCCGAGCAGCGATTCAAGGAAGCAAAAGAAGCCTACGAGATACTCTCAGATCCACAGAAGCGTTCGGCTTACGATCAATTTGGGCATGCCGGCGTAGACCCGTCCTCGGGAATGGGTGGCGGAGCCGGGGCCGGTGGTTTCGGAGACATCTTCGGAGACATCTTTGGCGATATCTTCGGCGGCGGTTCGCGTCGGGGCCAAAGCGCCCGTGGCGCAGACCTTCAGTACACGCTGGAGCTTTCTCTTGAGGAAGCTGTGCGTGGAACAGAATCCAGGATCCGCGTGCCGACCCAGGTTCGTTGCGACACCTGCTCGGGTTCTGGAGCAAAGCCGGGAACCTCGCCCAGTCCATGCAAGACCTGCAACGGCCAGGGGCAGGTGCGTATGCAGCAGGGCTTCTTCTCGATTCAGCAGTCCTGCCCGGACTGCCGAGGTAAGGGAACCATCGTGAACTCTCCCTGTGGCGATTGCCACGGTGCTGGTACGGTACAGAAGACCAAAACGCTGCAGGTAAAAGTGCCTGCGGGTGTTGATGATGGCGACCAGATTCGTCTTTCGGGAGAGGGGCAGGGCAGTGCCGCCGGAGCGAATGGTGATCTATACGTACAGATGCGGATCAGGCAGCATCCGATCTTCTCTCGTGATGGAGACAATCTTTATTGCGAAATGCCCGTCAGCTTTGCCATGGCGGCGCTTGGAGGAGAAATCGAAATCCCGACTCTTAGCGGTCGGGCGCAATTGAAAATCCCGGCCGTGAGACAGTCCGTGGGCGTGTTTCGATTGCGCGGCAAAGCAGTACGCTTTGTGCGCTCGGGTTCAATTGGCGTTTTTTATTGAAAAGTCAAGATTGAAACGCCGGTGAACCTGAGTCGTAAGCAAAAAGACGCCCTTAAGGAGTTCGATCAGCTTCTGAAAGCCGGTGGCGATGCCCATTCTCCGCGGGAGAGTTCCTGGGCGGATCGACTGAAGAGTTTCTTTACCGCGTCATAGCCTTGAAATATCTCTGAAAAGCCTCCGCGCTTGTCGAGCGCCACCGCCTCAAATCAAAGGGGACACCGCGCTTTTATCTTTCAGGTCAAAGCGCTTTCAGGTATCCTTCTTCGATTCGTTTGCGCACTTTATCCCGGACGCTCTCTTGATCAACGTTATTGACACGAGCCTGCCTGGCGTCGTGATCGTCGAATCGCGCGTATTTGATGACGCTCGAGGCTTTTTCATGGAAAGTTTTAACGCCCGGGATTTCGCCGAAGCGGGGCTGCCTACGCACTTCGTTCAGGATAATCACTCGCGCTCTACGCGAGGCGTGCTGCGTGGCCTTCATTATCAGCATCCGACCTGGCAGGGAAAGCTGGTTCGCGCGCTCGTGGGAACCATTTTCGATGTGGCCGTGGATATTCGTCGTGAGTCAGCGCATTTTGGCCAGTGGTTTGGAATAGAGCTCTCGGCCGAGAATAAAAAGCAGTTATACGTGCCGCCTGGTTTTGCTCATGGCTTTTGTGTGCTCAGCGATGTGGCAGAGATGTCCTATAAGTGCACTGCGCTCTATGAGCCAAAAGATGATGCGGGCGTACTCTGGAATGATTCGGATATCGGCATTGAGTGGCCCATACAGGATCCGCTCTTGTCGCCTAAAGATGAGGCGGCGCCTCGGCTTAAGGATCTTCCGCCGCTCTTGGCTCCTCATTAAGCGATGCGCATCCTTATTTTTGGAAGGGTGGGTCAGCTGGGCTCCGCGCTGGACGAGCTTTTGAGTCAGCGCGATGAGCCCATTTTCCTGGATCGGCCTGAGATCGATCTTTCTGATATTCCATCAATCGAGGGTTTAATTGCCGATGCATCACCTGAACTGGTGATCAACGCAGCGGCTTACACGGCGGTGGATCGCGCTGAATCGGAGCCAGAGCTGGCCGCTCTTATTAATGCACACGCGCCGGGAGAGATGGCACGGGTCTGTTCGCTCAGCGCTTTGCCCTTTATGCATGTATCCACGGACTATGTTTTCGATGGACAGGCAACGGTGCCTTACTCTGAAGATGCTCCTGTGAACCCGACCAGTGTTTACGGCAAAACCAAGCTGGCGGGCGAGCGAGCCGTGCAGGACGCCATTGATCGACACGTCATTTTGCGCACCGCGTGGCTTTATTCGCACGTGGGACATAACTTTTTGAAAACCATGCTTCGAGTGGCGTCCGAGGGAAAGTCACTAAAGGTCGTCAATGATCAATTCGGCTCCCCGACTTTTGCTTGGGATCTGGCGCAGGCCATGGTCACAGTGGTGGACGCTATTAAAGCCGGGCGTCAGGACATATACGGGCTTTACCATGTGACCAATTCCGGGCATACCGATTGGCATGGATTTGCATCAGAGATATTCGCGATGCGTGGTGATCCTGTCGATCTGTCGCCGATTTCTACTCATGAGTACCCGACGCCCGCGCCTCGACCGGCCTACTCGGTATTGTCCTGCGACCGATTGGATCAGGTCTTTAATCTTCGATTACCAGACTGGCAGGATGGATTGGCACGTTGTCTTTCCCGTTTATGACGAGTGCGCAAAACGACACATCTGCAACCACGCTTCTTGCTCTTGATACCGCGACGGAGTTGTGTTCGGTAGCACTCCTTACGGAAGGCCAAGTGTTTTTCAGGGAGCAGCTCGATCCACAAGGGCATTCGCGGCTCGTGTTGCAAATGATCGAAGAGTTGCTGGAAGAAAGTAAGACCAAGCGATCTGATCTTGAGGCCGTCAGTTACGACGCGGGTCCTGGCTCTTTTACGGGTATACGAATTGGCGCTGGTGTAGCGCAGGGGATATCAATCGGTTTAAAAATACCTGTGCTTGGGGTTTCCTCTCTCATGATTCTGGCGGAATCGGTTGGTGATCAGAATCCTGACCAGAGGCCGGTATTGGCGGCGATTGACGCCCGAATGAAGCAGATTTACTGGGCCTGTCTGGAGCAAAACGCCGCTGAGGCGTTGGGATGGGTCTGGCGCCAAGAGCCAACGGTCGGCGACCCCGCCCTTGCGCAGCATGCAACTTCAGGCTGCATCGGGATTGGAAGCGGGTGGGATCGTTATGCCGATGCGATTGCCAACGACAGTGACGTGCCCTGGATTAAAGGGCAGTTTCCCGCTGCTTCTGATCAGGCTTGTCTTGCGAAGCGGCTTTTTGATTCAGGAGGCGTTTCGCACTGGCAGCACAGCCTGCCGACTTACGTGCGCGATCAGGTTAC
>JAYNKS010000042.1:0-1249 GCA_038111345.1 Gammaproteobacteria bacterium
ATTTTCGCCCGGTGTTCAAAAACAAAGGAGCGCTTGCCTACATCTGGGGTTATGTTGGTCATACCTACGAGCTCTTCGCCTACCGGGCCTGGATTGTGGCTTTTCTAATTTTTGCGGCGGGTGCGTCTGCAACGGATATCAGCCGGGAGGGCGTGGCAAGCTTGGCGGCAGCGTTTAGTCTTCTTGGCATGCCCGCTAGCCTGATTGGTGCCCAGATATGCCTCTCGCGAAGCCGGCGCCAGACCATCTCTGTGGTGATGGTTCTATCGGTAGTCGCTGGATCAATCTTGGGGTTTATGGGCGCATTGCCTTTTATTTTTGTCGTTATTCTGGCCGGGCTCTATTCAATCTTCATCATGAGCGACTCTGCAGCGCTTACAGGAGGCGTTGTGGCCGCGGCTCGTGAGGGAGAGCGTGGGGCAACGCTTGCCATGCATTCGGTGTTTGGCTTTTCAGGCGGTTTCTTGGGGCCATTGTTGGTGGGTTGGGTGCTTGACATGGGCGCGGGACCGGCGTCCACGGCCGGATGGGGCGGGGCATTTCTCGCATGCGCGGCCGGTTCACTTGTCGCTCTCATCGGTATGAGAATGCTCTCTCGAAGCTAAATGGGCTCGAGGTGCTCCGGACCTCATATGCATCTTGCAGTTTCTGAGGTAGAGCTGGCAGGAGATGGTCATGCAACGCCGCAGGGGCTATCGGTACTCCATGGCTATGTGCATGAGGGAGCAAGTCGCCGGGCCGAGCCTGGCGATCTGAGCGGTGGGTTAGCGTTTTGGGAGATCCGCCGCTGATGTAAAACAGCGGTCTCGTCCCCCTGATCAGCGAGGGCGTGCCGGTTTCTGATATCTGGTTCGATCGGTTCGCCTGATGAGGGCGAAATGGAGAGCCTCGTCGAATTGATCTAGTGCTGTTTTTTCTCCAGTCGACGCTCGTGTAGCGGAGGTTCGGTATAGCCGTTGCAGACCTCTCGACCTTTAAAGATCAAATCGCAAGCCGCGTTGAAGGCCACCCCGTTACAGGCAGGGGTCATGGGCTGATAGTAAGGATCGCTTTCGTTTTGACGATCCACCACCGCTGCCATGCGTTTTAAGCAGTCCATCACGAGTGTCTCGTTGATAACGCCGTGACGCAGCCAGTTGGCAATGTGCTGACTGGAGATTCGTAAGGTGGCTCGATCCTCCATAAGACCGACGTCGCGAATATCCGGCACCTTTGAGCATCCGACCCCCTGATCAATCCACCGTACGAC
>JAYNKS010000042.1:1259-11474 GCA_038111345.1 Gammaproteobacteria bacterium
GCAGTTGTTTTCAACCTCTTCCCGGATCTCCTCCTCGGACCAGTCGAGGTTCTGGGCAAGGGGGATGGTCAGGATGTCATCTAGGCTCGCATGCGGACGACGGGCCAATTCTTTTTGTCGTGCCAACACATCGGTCTCGTGATAATGGATCGCGTGCAGGGTGGCTGCCGTGGGTGAAGGCACCCAGGCCGTGTTGGCGCCAGCCTTGGGATGATCACCCTTGGCTCTCATCATGGCGGCCATTTCGTCTGGCATGGCCCACATGCCTTTACCGATCTGCGCGTGACCGGGTAGTCCGCATCTAAGTCCCACATCAACGTTCCAGTCCTCGTACGCTTTAATCCACGGTTGGGCTTTCATGTCGGCTTTGCGGATCATAGGACCGGCTTCCATTGCCGTATGGATTTCATCTCCGGTGCGGTCTAAAAAGCCTGTGTTGATAAAGATGACGCGATCGGAGGCTACACGGATGCATTCTTTCAGGTTGACGGTCGTGCGTCGTTCCTCATCCATGATGCCCACTTTCATGGTCCCCGGACGCATACCTAAAAGCGCCTCGGTACGCTCGAAGAGGCTTACACAGAATGCGGTCTCCTCAGGGCCGTGCATCTTTGGTTTGACGACGTACATCGCTCCGGTTCGGGAATTCCGATTGGCGGTGTCGTTAAGATCATGAAGCGCAATCAGCGCTGTGATGACCGCGTCCATAATGCCTTCGTACACCTCATCGCCATTCTTATCCAGAATGGCGGGGGTGGTCATCAGGTGGCCAACGTTGCGCACCAGCATGAGTGCGCGCCCGGGAAGCGAAAAGGAAGACCCGTCCGGTGCGACGTATTCTCGATCAGGGTTGAGCCGACGCTCAAAGCTACCGCCACCTTTAGCCACTTGCGTGGAAAGGTTTCCCTGCATCAGACCCAGCCAGTTCGCATACACCAGGGTCTTGTCTTCACCATCCACTGCGGCGACAGAATCCTCGCAGTCCTGAATGACCGTGATGGCCGATTCTAGAATGACGTCGCTGATACCGGCAGCGCTCTTGGATCCCACCGGATGCGATCGATCAACAACCATCTCAATATGAAGTCGATTATGTTGGAGCAGGATCGCTGAAGGATTGTCCGCATCCCCTCGGTAGCCGGCGAATTGGTTTGGATCGGCAAGGCCGGTCTTGCTGCCGTCGCCGCGTTCTACCGAAAGCCCAGCCTCGGTAACGCAAAAGCGGGTTGCGTCTCCGTAGGCGAGGTCAGCCAAGGGAACGTGGGTATCCAAGAAATCGTTTGCGTAGGCAACTACTTTCTGGCCTCGCTCGGGATTGTATTGACCGCTTCCAAGCGTGCCGTCGCTGTCAGCAATCACGTCAGTGCCATATAGGGCGTCATACAACGAACCCCAGCGAGCGTTTGCCGCATTAATGGCGTAGCGGGCGTTGTTAACCGGCACAACGAGCTGCGGTCCCGGAATAGCTGTTATTTCGTCGTCTACGTTCTTGGTCGAGGCTGTGAAGTCCGGACCCTCAGCGACGAGATACCCAATGTCTTCAAGAAATGCTCGATACGCCTTCGGGTCATGAGACTGCCCTTGCCGAGCTTGGTGCCACTCGTTAATCTGGGTCTCAAGGGATTCACGTTTCTTTAGGAGTTCCCTGTTTTTCGGCGTCAGGTCGTGGATAATTTCGGCGAAACCGTCCCAGAATCGACTTTGATCAAGGCCGGTAGGGGGCAGCGCCCGATCATTGATCAATTGAAAGAGTGCGGTATCAACCGCCAGGCCGGAGATAAGGGTTCGTTCGTTCACGTGAAATATCCAGAAATAATCAAAAAAAGATGAAAATCAGAGGATTTTCAAGGCGGTGAATTTTACACCACCCAACGCGAGAAACGTGGTGCTACAAGCCCACAAAACCCCCTTCATGTCTGACCGAGGAGCCACAGTCTGATGGACTTCTTCCCGCTATTACTTTTTGCGATGGTTATGGTGGGCACTCCGGGGCCCGCCAATATGCTGTTGATGACCTCAGGAGCTCGCTTTGGGTTTTGGAAAAGTGTGCCTTTTCTTGGCGGAGTCACTGTGGGGAAACTCTTCATCAACACGCTCCTGGCTCTCGGTCTCTGGAATTTGATGGCCACGCATACCGGCGTGCTGATCTTTGTGAAGATAGTTAGTGTGGGCTATCTCGCATGGCTTGCCTTGCGGATGTCAGGTTTTCTGCTCAGCGAGCGACAGCTCCCGCGACCTGAGTCCTTTTGGAAAGGACTCATGGTGCATCCTGCAAATCCTAAAGCCTGGGCCATGCTGGTATTTGCCTACGGGCATTTTCCCGCAGCGTCCGGCTCTATCTGGAAGCAGGCGTTGATCATCAGCGTTACGTTTTTTGCGGTCCAGGTTGTCTTTCACTCGCTGTGGTGCGCCGGCGGCGCCGTCGTCGTGCGCCTTTTGGCAGGCACTCCGGCAGAGCGATGGGTTATGCGAAGCCTAAGTGTCCTTACGGTTCTTGTCGTGATCTGGGCAATTGCTCTCGAAAGCATCGTGTAGGCTTTCTTGCTTGCTCAGCGATCTGAGCGTTTTCGCTTTACTCGCTTGGCCTCTGGCTCGTCATTGGCACATCTTGCGAGGGCGTGTTAACTAAAGGAGTGATTGGGTCGGGCCCGAAGGGGATCGGGTCAAATGCTCCAGCGCCCACTTCCGGGTTGCATGTCCTCTCTTGCGATGTGGATGGGGAATTTTTCGCGAATTTCAGCGTCTGCTCGCGAGCTGAAGTAATTGGGGTAGTGAGTCGACAGTATTTCACAGCTTAGCTTTCGACTGCGCTCAAAAAGGTCGGAGGCGCCTTCCGCCTCCCATTGATCGGATGGCCCGCGGTCCATGAGCTTCGGGTAGACGTACTCACTTTCCATCACCTGGAGGGTTTGCTCGCTGCCCAGAAAATGACCAGGCTCTATAGCGCAGCGGTGAATATTCTCTATCCCTAGGGTATCGTCTGAAATCTCAATTCCGCGGATCGTGCGTTGAATCATGCCCACCGCTTCGTTATCGATGACCATAGATTCGAAGCTACAGCCCATGAGACTTCCCATCATCCCTCCCACTTCGCAGACTCTATTTGCCCCCGAAAGTGCAGCGAGCGCGATAGTGATGCCTTTTTCGTATCCGTATTGGGCGTCCGGAATCTTCGAGTCTGTCATCCCGGCGCCGACGCTCGTGGGCAGGTCGTAATGCGTGCCCATTTGGATAGCGGCAGCGGCCAGCAATGCCTGCTCGCCACTGCCACCACTGAATGATCCCGTACGAAGATCCGTAACGAAAGGCCAGGTGGCAAAGGTAATGGGACAGCCTGGTCGGATCAGATTGACAATAGCGAGACAGGACAGAGTTTCTGCCACTACCTGGGCGAGGCTGCCCGCCAGCGTTGCGGGAGAGGTCGCACCTGATTGTGGAGCTACTGCAATATCGCTCGTTAGCCCAAGCTTGGTGGCGTCAATCATGACCTCGAGGTTTTCGCGGCCGAAGCGCAACGGCGAGACAATCGGGCAACCGCCGAATATGACCGATGGCTTCTTCAGAAATTCGCCCTCTCCCCCCGACGCCAGGTCAAAAATCTTGATCGCTGGGGGGATGTTCTCCCGTCTTCTCAGACCAAGGCACAGCGGTTTTTCGGTACCCGCCATGAGCGCGTAGATCATGGTCATGTCGTGGGCGAGATCGTCCGTCACATCCCGACCGATCACCATGTCGCCGGACATGTGGATATTGTCGAGTCGATCTACGAGCCGGGCAAAATCATAGATATCGAGCACGGTGGATGGGCGGTAACTGCGGTTTTCGGCATCGAACGTGGTCACGGCACTGCCCGAATTGGAGAAGTAAACGCGGGTGCCATTGCAGTGCATATCGTCCTTACCCGCTCGCGAACCTCGAGCGTAGACGGTGTACTCTCGGGCTGCGCCGGCAACCATGTCCTCGATAAGGCTTTTTGGAAAGCACAGTCGACCATGCTTGTTGACTTCGGCACCCTTCGGCAAAACAAGGTTGAGCAGTTCCTCCGTTGGACCTCCTATGCCGGTGGTCGCGAGCACTTCAAGCGCTGCTTGATGGACGCGCTCAATATCTGAATTGGACAGTGGTTGATACTGGCCGCCCTCAAGACCCGCCCGTATGGCTGGGCTCTTGGAAGCCGCTAAGCGCTCACGCGCGCGGGCCTTCCTGTCGGTGGTGCCTCGTCGATTGATTGAAGACGTCTGGCTCATATCAAAATGAAAAATGGCTCTAGCAATCGGTGTGCAGCAAAAATTCAAGAGCTTTGTAGTCGATAAAGCAAAATCCTATCACGACTTCAAGCCATGCAAATAAGGGTGATCCATGGGCCGGGGCAACGAATATGAAAACCTTCCGACGTTATAATTCCACACCGACCTGATCTCTGTATGCATGAGTCCTAATTACTTACATACCAGAGTCTTGATTCATTTGATCTGTTCCTAGCGTTTTCGGCAGGACGGCAGTTTTCTATATTCAATACGTTATGCCTTCATCGAATAGCTTTGACATTTGCGCCCTACCGGGTGATGGCATTGGGGTAGAGGTCACCGACGTTGCGTTGAAAATCATTGAAGCGGCCGTTCAGCGTGTAGGTCATTTTCAACTTAACGTCATCACCCATGCGGCGGGCGCTGGACACTATCAGGACACGGGCACCGCCATGCCGGATGACGCCTGGCGAGCCGCTGAGGATGCAGACGCCATCTACCTGGGCGCTATGGGCCTGCCAAGCGTGCGTTATGAGGACGGTACTGAGATCATGCCCCAGCTGGATCTTCGTTTTAAGTTTGATCTTTATGCAGGCTTGCGGCCGGTATCCGCCAAGCGGGCGGCTCAGCAAATCCTCAAAGATTCGCAGTGGCAGGATATTGATTTTGTGATTATCCGCGAGAGCACCGAGGGACTTTTTGCATCAGTGGGGAAAGGCGAAGTCCGCGGCGATCTGGAGGCGCGCGATACGCTGGTGATCACCCGCGAGCGTTCGGTGCAGCTTTTTGAATTCGCGTTTGATCTTGCTCGTACTCGTGCTCGCATTCGGGGAGATCGACCACCGAAAGTGACGCTTGTCGACAAGGCAAACGTGTTCACCTCGATGGCGTTCTTCCGAAAGGTATTTGACGAGGCGGCCACTCGACAATCGGACGTACAGACCGAGAGGCTGTATGTGGACGCTTGCGCTTTGGATTTGATTCGCCGACCGTGGGATTTTGATGTGTTGGTGACGGAGAATATGTTCGGCGATATTCTCTCAGATCTGGCCGCAGGCCTTGTTGGTGGAATGGGATTCGCGCCTTCTGCGGATGTAGGCGACCATCATGCGGTGTTCCAGCCAGCCCATGGCAGTGCGCCGGATATTATGGGTCGAGGTATAGCGAATCCGACGGCTGCCATTCTCTCCGGAGTTATGATGCTGGATTGGTTGGGCCGGCGACATGCTTTTGAGCCGTGTTTGGATGCTGCGCGTCTGGTGGAGCGCGTGGTTGAGCAGACACTGGCGGAAGCGCCAGACCTCACAAACTCCTCGTCTGCAATGGCGTCCCACATGATTGGGCGCCTTAACGCGTAGTCACGATCGACGATGCCGGCATGGGGCGGCAAGGGATTTGCTTATGAAAGAAAACTTTTTTAATTTGGACGACCTCTCGCAGGGGATCCGTCGGGAGTTGGGGCAGGGCGTGACAACCCGTATCTTTCCCGGCGATCATGCAATGCTCTCGGTGGTCCGTATCGAAGCCCATGCGCAAAGTGATCTTCACGCCCATGAGCAGGAGCAGTGGGGGGTGCTGCTTCAGGGGAGCGGGACCCGAATCCAGGGCGGAGAGGAATTTGAGGTCAAGGAAGGGGATTTTTGGCGAACCCCTCCCAACGTCCCCCATGCGTTTCGCGCGGGGAGTGATGGTGTGACCGTTCTTGATGTCTTCAGCCCGCCCCGTGAGGAGTACCGGGTTGGTGGGAGTGGTATTCACTCACCGCAAAGCGCGGACTAGGACATTTCCTTCTTGAATCGGGACACTCTGAATGCCTGAGCATCATTTCGATATCCACGTGTTTTGCTGTATCAACGAAAGAGTAGCAGGACATCCGCGAGGATCCTGCAGTGTGCGCGGATCTGTAGATCTGCAGGAGTACATGAAAGCGCAGGCAAAACGGTTTTCACAAGGCCGACGCATTCGCATCAATAAGAGCGGCTGCCTGGATCGATGCGAGCTTGGCCCGGTGATGGTGATCTACCCGGAGGGGGTCTGGTATCACTATCAAACCAAAGACGATATTGACGAAATTCTTGAGTCGCACATGTTAAACGGAAAGACCGTGGCTCGTCTTCAGCTTAGCCCGGGGCAAAAGACGCTTCAGGCCAATGAGCCGACGCGGATAGCTCTCCGCGTGGCTGATATGCGCGAACAGGCGCATGATGTATGCCGCTACGAACTGGTTGCGCCAGACGGAAGTGATCTTCCTGCGTTTGAGGCGGGTGCGCATGTGGATCTCTTTACCGGGGAGGGGATGCGGCGTTCCTATTCCCTGGCGGGAGATCCTGATACCCGTCAGCGCTATGTCTTGGGTATCCGCCGTGAGGTGCCCAGTCGAGGCGGCTCAGACTGGCTGCTTGACCACCTATCTGTAGGCGATCGATTGGAGGCTAGTCTGCCCAGCAATAATTTTCCTCTTGATTGGTCGGCCAAGCGGCACATCCTCATTGCCGGTGGCATTGGTGTCACGCCGATGATGGCCATGGGTCGGGCGTTGCGCAGGGCAGGGGCCTCATGCCATCTTCATTTTTGTGCCCCCGATGAATCACGCGCGCCGTTTCTCGGTGAGGTAAAGGAAATTTTCGGATCTGAACTCAGCCTTTATTTCGATGGAGGCGATCCGTCAAAAGGGTTAAACCTCGCAGAAGTATTGAGTTCGCCAATCGAGGGAGATCACGTCTATGTCTGTGGTCCACCTGGCCTAGTAAGCGCAACCCGTGAAAGAGCGAGTCACTGGCCCAGTGGGTCGGTGCACTGGGAGCAGTTCGCTCCCGGGGTACCGGAATCAGCACCACCGAATGAGCCGTTTGAGATTCTTCTGTCGCGCCGACAGGTCAAACTTCAGGTGAGCGAGGATCAGACCATTCTGGATGCGGTCCGCAAAGCCGGCATCGACATCGAATCGTCCTGTGAGGACGGTTTGTGCGGATGCTGTCGAGTCGGATTGTTGGGCGGTGTGCCCCAACACCGTGACGTGGTCCTGACGGATGCAGAGAGGGTCGCCAATCGGGAAATTCTGATCTGCATTTCCCGTGCAAAAAAGGGCGAAGTGCTCGTGCTCGATATTTAGGGCTGGGTTAGTAATCGAGAGAATTACCCTTCCGATTGCTCCAGCATGGCGGGGATATGCTCCTCCCAGCCGATGGCCATCACATGCACGCCCGCAGCTATGGCCCGCAAGTCGCGGATCGTCTGAGCCGCTATCTCTAGACTGATCTTCAGTACGCGGTCCTTGTCGTCGCCGGCTTCGGCGATGCGCTTAATTAAGGTCTCCGGTATATCGACACCCGGAATCTTCTCGTTCATGTATTGCGCCATCTTGACCGATTTAATCGGGATGATTCCGGCGAGAATTGGTTTCGTCGCGCCCGTCTTCTCTAGAAAAGCGGAAAAGCTATTGGCGTCATAGACCGCTTGAGTCTGGAAGAACTGCGCGCCGCCCTCTATTTTCCGGTGAAGGTTGTCAATTTCTGCCTGAAGATCGCTTGCGCCCGGGTTGGCCACGGCGCCAGCGAAAAGATGGGCGCTTTGATTGAGCGGCGCGCCGCTCAAATCGGTTCCATTATTGAGAGCTTGCACTGCCTCCAGTAATTGGGAAGCGAAGAGGTCAAAAACCGGCTTGGCATCATGATGGTCACCGTTTTTATGTGGATCGCCGCCCATGAAGACGTCGTTGGGAATGCCCAGAGCAGAGGCGCCGAGGATGCTGGCCTGAATGGCCAACCTGTTCTTGTCCCGGGAAGTCATTTGCACAATCGGCTCGACGCCGTGATCCAGGAGGAGGTGCCCGACCGCTACGGGGTCCATCGCCATACGGGCCGCATGGGACTCTGTCAGGTTGATCGCGGTAGCGTAGGGCTTTAAAAGTTCGGCTTTTGCGAAAAGCGGCCCTAGATCAGTGCCCTTCGGAGGAGTGAGTTCGCTGGTCACGACGAATGTCTTGGACGCCAGAGCGTCTGAGAGTTTGCTCATACAGTTGTGGTCCGTGAAATCAGATGAAGTCGCTGTGCGCAACGGGTGTTGTTGATCTTAGGGTGCTCACGCCTCACGTCAAGAAAAAACTCGACATACGAGTGCCTCGCGTCGACATCATAAAATTACAGGCGAGTTCGCCTTGCGCGAGTCAGTGAACGATAATTCGATCATGGATGATTCAGCATCTTCCCGTTCCACGCCCTCGTCACCGTCTGAGACGAAGCCTCATATCGTTTTCGTGACGCCCGGCAAACTCGGCGATGGGCTCATTTCGCTGGTGATCGCGAACGGTCTGGTTCGAGCGGGCCATCGGGTAACGGTTCGAAGTGATGTGGTTCATGATCTTCGCGAGTGGCTCCCACAGTTTGAGACCGGACCTGCGGTCGCGCACGACGAATTTCTTCATCTTGCGGATTCTTGCGACCTTTGCGTCATCGACTCGCAAGCGCCTAATTTGCAGCGTTCAGGCGTTGATCTCAGGCCAACGTTGGCCCGGCGCTCAGCATTTTTCAGTCTCGCCCATTACGAGACGCCGCTCGATGGTCTTTTTGACCCGAGCACATTGCCGGAAAATTTCCGGGCCCGCCTCGAACCGTTGATACCGCGGCACGGCTTGGTGCGCGATAAGTCAGAGCCGAACGCGGATATGGTCGCCCACGCCTTGGCGTTTTGTCGTCGGGAGATGGGCTTAACAGATCTTAAGAGCGAGATTGGTCTGATGGTGCCCCCGTCCATTACCCGAGCGGCGTCAATGTCCTCCGGCAACGTCTCAGTGGTCATTTCGCCAACCAGTGGGAAGGAAAAAAAGAATTGGCGAGCCAATCGCTTTGTTGCGCTCGCGCAGTCCCTCGAGGCGATTGGGTGTAGATGCGTCTTCGCCGTCGCGCCGTCTGAAAAAGCGCTTTGGACCACAAATCTAGATGGGCGATTCTCGCTTGCGGATACCCGCAGTGTCTCCCATCTTGCAGAACTGGTTTCAAGAGCAGCCGTCGTCGTTGCCAATGATTCTGGGACAGCCCATCTTGCGAGCGCGTTGGGCAGGGAAACGGTCTGTATTATCTCCAGTCGAGATCTTTTTTATACGTGGCGACCGGGCTGGAAGCCGGCCGTGCTGGTCTCTCCGCGTATTCCCATTCGCAGCGTGTCAGGGCTATGGCCTTTTTTTGTCAGTTCGTCGCGGGTCCTCAGAGAAGTGAAGCAAGCGCTTAAACAGTTCGTGGGTCAGGAGGCGACATGAGCGGTCCATTGACAGGTATTCGGGTGATTGAGATGGCAGGCCTGGGTCCGGGGCCTTTTTGCGCGATGCTGCTGTCTGATATGGGCGCAGATGTCGTCCGAATTGATCGACCGGGTGGCTCCAATCCGCTCGGCCTGGATATCGATTTGCTAAATCGGGGCAGGCGATCGGTTGCTCTAGATCTCAAGTCGTCAGAGGGCGTGAAGCAATGCCTTCAGTTGGTGTCGCGCGCCCATATCCTGATCGAGGGGTTTCGACCCGGTGTTATGGAGCGGCTCGGTCTGGGACCAGATATCTGCCTCACGAAAAATCCTCAGCTGATTTACGGGCGCATGACCGGTTGGGGTCAGCAAGGCCCTCTTGCCCATGCGGCCGGGCACGATATTAATTACATAGCGCTTTCAGGAGTCCTCCATAGCCTGGGCTCGGAGCAGCAGGTTTTTCCGCCATTGAATCTCGTGGGTGACTTTGGCGGTGGCGCGATGTATCTGGCCTTTGGTGTGGTGTGCGCGCTGCTGGAGGCTCGCCAGTCTGGTCAGGGTCAGGTTGTGGATGCGGCTATGGTTGATGGCGCCGCTCATTTAATGACCATGATGTATGGCCTGCTTCACAACAAGCAATGGACCGGCCAGCGTGAGAACAACCTCCTGGATGGCGGCGCGCACTTTTACGGCGCATACGAGTGTGCAGATGCGAAGTGGATCGCCATTGGTG
>JAYNKS010000043.1:0-6907 GCA_038111345.1 Gammaproteobacteria bacterium
TTGCTATCCTCGCCAAGACCGCCGAACCCCATCCCAAGCTCCCGGGCACGATCTATACCGCGGCGGAAGAAATTGAAGCGGCCGGAGGCCAAGCGCTTCCGATCATTACGGACGTGCGAGATGAGGCTCAGGTAAAGGCCGCCGTCAGTCAGGCGGCTGACGCGTTTGGCGGTCTCGATATTTGTATTAACAACGCCAGTGCAATCTCGCTGACCAATACCGCGAAGACCGAGATGAAGCGATTTGATCTCATGTTCGCGGTCAACGTGCGGGCGACGTTTATGCTGTCGCGCGAGGCGCTCCCGCATTTGCTCAAATCGGACAACCCCCACATCCTGAATATCTCGCCTCCTCTTGATATGCAAACGAAATGGTTTGCGCCGTCGGTTGCTTACACCACCTCAAAATTTGGCATGAGCCAGTGCGTGCTTGGGATGGCGGGAGAATTCAAAAGTAAGGGCATCGCGGTCAATGCGCTATGGCCGCATTCGGTTATTGCCACGGCCGCCATAAGTAACGTAGTTGCAGGCAATATTGCATTCCCCCATTGCCGTAAGCCAGAGATCATGGCTGACGCGGCTGCCGTTATTCTCGCCAAGCCGTCGCGCGAATTCACGGGCAACTTCTGCATCGATGACGTATTACTCGCATCAGACGGCGTGACCGATTTCAGTATCTACCGGGTCGATCCGAGCAAGCCGCTCTGGAGTGACTTCTTTATGCCGGATGACACGCCAGAGGTTGAGCCCGTGGTGGTGATGAAGGGGATTTGATTTCGCATGATGCGGATCATTCAAAACGCCACGGTTGTTACCGTCGACTCGGTCCACGAGGTGATTGCCGACGGTGCGGTAGTCATTGATAAGGACAGGATCGTAGCCGTCGGTGATTCACAGACGCTTGCCCGCACCTACTCCAACGTGGATGAGGTCATTGAAGGGTATGGCAAGGTCGTAATGCCCGGATTCGTTAGCGCCCACAATCATCTCGGCTACGCGGTGTTTCGCGGAAGGGCGGAGGATGTGGGGCATGCTCCGACGCATCGTCTCTATCTGCCGATGAGCGGCATTATCAGCGCTTCGGAGCGGGAAGCAATCGGGGCTTTGGCTGTCGCCGAACTGTTGCGCGGAGGCGTGACCACCATTCTTGAAATGGAGGAAGAAGCAGAACTTTTTGCTCCTTTTATCGAGTCAAGCGGTATTCGGGCGTTGATGGGCGTGATGGTGAACGACGTGCGTCTGGACGCGCTGGCTAGAGGCCAGACCGTATTTGATGAATCGGTCCGTAGTGTTCAATTGCAGCAGGCGCGCGGTCTGGCCGAGCGCTGGCATGGTCGGGCTGATGGGCGGCTTCAGGCGATCATTGCAGCCACGGGCTTATCTACGTCCTCGCCGGGGTTGCTCCTAGGCATGCGCAAGTGTGCGGATGAGCTGGGTCTTCGAATCTCAATTCATATGGGCTTCGGTGAACGAGCACTGGTAAAACAGATTCATGGCCAAGAGCAATTTGATTACGCTCAACGCCACGGCATGCTGGGTGCCGACGTGATCGCCGTTCATTGCTACGAGGTCGATGAGCAGGAAATCGAAACCTTGGCTCAATCGGGTACGACACTAGCCCATTGTCCCCACATGAATCAGTTCCGTGGCGAAGTCGCTCCCGTTTATGCGCTGCGCCAGAAGGGAATGCAGGTAGGGCTAGGGATCGATAACTACTTCTCTGATTATTTTGAGGTCCTCCGCTCGTTTCTGTCGAGCGCGCGTATCAAAGCGCATGACCCTGAGTTGTTTTCAGCAAACGATGCGCTGGCGATGGGAACCATTGAGGCCGCCAAAGTCATTGGACTGGATCACGAGATTGGCTCTATCGAGGTGGGCAAGAAAGCCGACTTGCAGATCGTGAATATGCGCACGCTTGGCTTAACCCCTACAAATGATCCGGTGACCACACTCGTCTATCACGGTCATGCGAAGGACGTCGAAGCCGTATTCATTGATGGCCAAAAAATCGTATCAGACGGGAGTGTGCAAACGGCAGACCAGGATGATTTGCTGGCTGAGGCAGGGTCCGCCGCAGATGCGGCGTGGAGTCGATTTAAGTCAAGGTATGGCAGCTTTGCTGCACCGGCACCTCACTAGCGGCAAGGCGTTATCGAGTTATCCGTCAATTCCGGTTTCGATAGCCACATCGGAATCAAAGTCCCCCACAATTTCGCTTTCCGTCATTTTCCAGTTGGGATACTCTTGCTCGTAGGTGTGTCGGATGTCATCGATGGGGGGCTCGGCATACTCCCCGCGCTCGAAAACGTACTCCATATGGCGTCGACCTTCCAGATCATAGGGGTGATAAATCGAGTCCTCCGTGGCGTCGAAGTCCAGCGGCCGAAGCTGAAATTTATGACACAGCTCTAGATTGAAGGCGGGCGTGGCTTTTAGCCAGCGACCGTTCAGGTAGATAGAGGTGTAGCCGTGCCAGAAAAAAACATCCGTCCCCATTTTCTCTCGCATTTTGCGGGTCGAAAGATGATTACGAACATCGGCATAGCCCAGGCGCGCCGGAATTCTGAGGGATCGGCAGCAGGCGGCAAGAAGCACGGCTTTTGAGACGCACCAACCGTGGCCAAGCTCCAGGTTGCGACGTGCACTAAGTCCTGCTTCCGACAGGTCAAGGTCATAACCATCGTAGCGGATTTGATCACGCACCGCGTAATAAAGAAGAATCGCCTGCTCGGTTGCCCGGGTTTCGGTGCCAATGACCCGTCGGGTGAAGCCAACCACGGCATCGTCCTCGCTTTGCACAGTCGGCCCGGGTTTGAGATAGTCAGAGAACTCTGGGGTCACAGTCAGTCAACGCGTTGTTTTGACGATTGGACTATAGGCAGTCAAAAAATTATTTGTCAATTAAACGCCAAGCATCGATACTGCACGACCCCGTGTTAACAGCATCCAAACCATGGCTCGAATAGCTTATCTAAATAGCTTCCCGGCGCCTAACGCGCTCGAGATCCTTGCTCGGCAGCCCCAGCACGACGTGATCCGGGTGGACGGCTCAGCTCCGCTCGAGGAGAGTTTCGATATTCTGCGCAGCGCGAATGCCTATCAGTGTGTAGGAGCAAGGGACGAAGTGCCCATATCGCTTCGAGTTGACGAAGAGTTCCTTAGTAAAACACCGGAGTTGCTGGTCGTATCGGCGAGCGGGTCAGGCGTGGATGTTTTTGATTTAGAAGCCTGTACGCAGGCGGGTGTTCTTGCGGTTAATCAGGCCGGTGCCAATGCACAGTCGGTGGCCGAGCAAGCGCTGGCTATGATGATTGCACTGTATCGATTCATATCTACTGCGGATCGTATGCTGCGCGCCGGATGGAGTGGGTCTCGATGGGACTTTATGGGCGCAGATCTTGCCGGCAAGACCGTAGGTATTTTGGGGATCGGAAATATTGGGACCCGCCTCGCGCAGATTTGCAAGAATGGATTTGGTTGCCGGGTGTTGGCGACCGACCCCTTTGTTATGCCGGAAGATATTCAGAGGCGAGGTGCGGAGCCGGTGTCTTTTGAGACCTTACTTCAACAATCGGATGCCATATCGGTTCACACACCGCTGACCGACCTCACGCGCGATGTCTTCAACGCAGAGGCCTTTGCCAAAATGAAATCCGGCGCCATTTTTGTGAATGCGGCTCGCGGCTCCATTCACAATGAAAACGCGCTGGCCGATGCTATGGATGCGCATCATATTGCGGGAGCCGGTCTTGACGTCTGGGATGTCGAGCCGCCCCCGTCCACGCATCGCCTGCTGCAGATGCCTAACGTCATCGCGACCCCGCATATTGCCGGATACACGCGCGATAGTCTTGAAAACATGGCCGAGCATGCGGCCACGCAACTGCTCACGATCTTTGATGGCCAGCGCCCCCCGCGCCCAGTGAACCCGGCTGTTTTACCCGTATTTCGCGAGCGCTATGCGGCTCGTTTCAAAGAGCCGCAATGGGCTGATTAATGGTTCGCAAAGACCAGCATCTGTACCGGCAGTAACAGCGCCTGAATCCGAAGAATGATGGCGTGAACCAGGCCGACGGTATCCACAATGTGCAGGAATATCGTCTCGCCCATACCGAGCTCGCCCGACGCAAGCAATTCGTGATTGTTGGTATAGGCGTTGGCTATGCATTTGCTACCGGGCATTACCTTTTTTAAACCTTCCTGGTAGAGCGGTTCCATGACAACGGTGAGCGTTCCAGGTCGGGCTCTTTGCTGAGCGTCCAGCAGGGTATCGGAAGGTTTGAGTTGACCTGCGGCGACGACAGGCTGAACGCGTGTCACGACCATGGGAATCACTTTGAAGGGATCCGAAAGGCAGACGACCTCTCCCAGAGTGCCCGGTTTGATTACCTGAGTAGCCAGCTGATTGAATCCAGCGGCGATCTGGTAGCGTCCAGACTCGGGTCCTTCTGAGGGGATCAACACACCGGCCGGTCTCAGAATGGGATTCACATAATCACCCCGTTGGAGAAAAAACTGGGCGACCTCACCATCCACCCCGGCGTAAATGATTGTTTTGCCAAGCTCTACCTCAGCCTGTTCGAGGGCGCGCCTGGCGCTTTCGCGCTGCGCGGGCAGCACCTCACTAATTTGTGACTCAACCGCCTCAATGTTTGCCAGGGCGCTCTGCACACCCCCTTGTTTCTGGGCAACGTTATTGGTGAGACGATCCAGTTCGATCTGGCTGACCAGTTGGGAGGAGAGCTTGCTCTTCTTATCGAGTTCATTCTCGGCTTGCTTTAACGCGCTCTGCGCCTTGAGTAGAGCGGCATTGGCGGCCTCGCGCTGAATGTTGGCCTGCGCAAACGCGGCCTCAATCTGGGCCAGCTGACTCTTCGCCACATTAACCGCTGCCAGTTGGGAACTGTCCAGGAGACTAAATAGCGGCGTGCCGGCTGCGACCGGCTCCCCGTTCTTCACAAACACTTCCTCGACTCGCCCACCCCCCTCGGGCAGGATGGGAATCGTTCGAAAGTATGGTCCGGCGTTTGTTGTCGAGGGATGGAAATAGAAGACGACGGTAATCAAGGTGACGGTCAGGACGAGGCAAGCGGTAATCCCCCAACGGAGTTCATACCAGACGGTGAAGAAATTAATCTCATGTCCCCAGCGTTTACCTTGTCGATACCGACGGAACAGGTAGTCTGGCAATACGGTGACCAGCGAGCAGAAAATGAGTTCAAGCATGATTTAGTGCTCCTGCGGTTTGGCGTCGCGGTCCTTGGACTGCGTGTCGGCAGGCTCTCCGGAAATCTTCGCGAGCGAGCGCGCGATGTTATTAATGGGCGTCAGGAAGTCTGGAAGTTTGAGTAGGGCGAGAATCAGCGCGAGCACCCAAAACACATTGTTGTGCGTGAACAACGCCAAGAGCGCGAGCACCATGATCAGCTGAGATTGGGTGTTACCGTGTTTGTGTGCCAGTTGTTCTGGAATGGCATGAATCTTCAGGTAGAAAACCCCGATGCCGAGTATGAGCACGACAACGAAAATGGCAATGCCGGTAAACAAGGGATCGCTTCCATCTGCTCCACCGATGTAGGCGGGCAGATTGTGAGGTGCCAAAGCGTGCAGTTCACCACTCATACGAAGGTACTCCTGTGAAAAATAGAAAGTTCATCGGACTAGGTTTTTCCTCGCGTTTGCTCGCTCGCGGCGAGGCGCTCCGAGAGCGGCTTTGCCGAAATACCATGTACCACAAGACTGATACCGACCGTACAGACCACGACCGATACGATCAGCTCCGTATGGGGCAGTTGTTCAGAGACCACGATAGCCGCAAACGCGAGGCTGGCGAGTCCACGAGGTCCAAACCATCCCAGAAAGAGTTTGCTTGCGGTTCGCTCTCCAGAGCCTGCCAGCGATAGCCCAATCGGAATCATTCGAATGATGGTTAGGCTGAGCAGCGCGTACAGGAGGATGTGCAAGTTCATCGCGGGCAACGCCAGAGGCACAATAAGAAGACCGAACATCACCCACGCAACCAACGCGAGTACTTCGCCGATTCCTTCAGCCGGTTCCACGAGATGGTGTACTTTGTCGCCAATCATTCCGCGAAACACCAGCCCCCCCACAAACGCGGCGATGTATCCGCTGCCGTGCAGGGACTGGGCAATTGCAAAACACCCAATGGCAAGAGCAGGCAGACTCACCTGGAGCCAGATGCCGTCCAGCCACTCTCGCTTCTTTGCAAACTTGAGTAGCCAGGCTCCGATTACGGTCAGGCCAATGCCAACCGCAACCCCTATACCTATCTCTTCGCTCAGCAATACCCACGCGAGCCCGTCTCCCTGGGTCGTGTCACCCAGCTCAAGCGCGATAAAAAGAAGAAGGAAAGGCACGCACAATCCGTCGTTGAGGCCGCTTTCAGCGCTGAGCCCCTCACGCAGTCGATCCGGCACCTTTGGGTTGGTGACCACGGCTTTTCCCAGCGCCGCGTCGGTTGCAGCCAACATGGTGCCCAGAACAGCCGCCTCATACAGCGACAACACCTCAAACCAGGCGGCGGCGACGAGCGTACCAAAGGCCATGGTAAGGGGTAAACCAATCACGAGCATCCGAGCAGGCAGTCTCAGGTTTCGCCTCAGTACCCCGAGATTAGCGTTAGCCGCGTCGATAAATAAAATGAGCGCCAGCGTGACATCGATCAGGGGCTTACCGTTCACCGCGGCTGCCTGCGGGGAGAACCAGTCGAGACCCAAGGGGCTCATAGCGATGCCTACGCCGACAAAGATAATCGGCGCAGATAAAGGCAGGCGCTGAATCTTTCCCGCAATCAGGCTATAAGCAAAAGCGAGTATGGCAAATCCGGCTAAGCCCGCATACATAATGGCGCTCCTCCCCTGTAAAACCTTTTGGTGTCGGTGAACGCC
>JAYNKS010000043.1:6917-11457 GCA_038111345.1 Gammaproteobacteria bacterium
TGGCACAACATATGTTAGAGAATACCACCACTTGTACGGTTCTCTAGACCCGCATTAGCGGTGTCGCAAAACGAACGGTTCGGCGTTCTGAATTCACATTAAGGCTTACCCTTTGGCTGGCAGGAAACTTTATAGCGCGGAAGATCAACGTCGTGCGGCACAACGGCGCATGCCGCGAATCATCTTTGATGCCCTTGACGGCGGGGCCGGTCGCGAAACGGCGCTACGGAGAAACACCGAGGCCTTTTACGATCTTTTTCTTCAGAGCCGTGTTCTGGTGAACGTTCAAGATCGTTCACTGCAGACCACTTTTCTGGGTACACCATGGCAGTTACCCTTTGGCGTCTCTCCAATGGGCATGTGCAATCTTTTTTGGCCTGACGCAGACCAGATCCTCGCTGAAGCCGCTCGCACCTTTGGGTTTCCGCTGGGTGTTTCAACCATGGCCTCGACGTCGCTTGAAGAAATTTTTGAGCAAGCCGGCGGTAACGCCTGGTTTCAACTCTACGCGGGCGAATCCGATGAGGTGACTTTCGGCCTGGTTGAGCGGGCCGAGCGGGCAGGTTACTCGGCGTTGATTCTTACCGCTGATGTACCCGTTCTCCCTTCACGTCCGCGTGATTATCGAAATGGTTTTGTGGTCCCATTCAAAATGACCCCTCGACATGTTTTTGATTTCGCTTGGCACCCTAGGTGGTCGCTCAGCACCCTGGCCCGTGGCGTGCCCAAGCCAGTCAATATTTCAGAGCACACGGCGCTCAAGAGATTACCGGAGTTTAAGCGCGAGTCGGGTCGCGATCGAATCGACTGGGCTTTTCTTCGCGAGTTGCGCGCCATGTGGAAGGGTGAACTGATCCTGAAAGGTGTCATGAGTCCTGAAGATGCCAAAATGGGGATCGCTGCTGGTGTCGACGCGGTTTACGTGTCTAACCATGGGGGTCGCCAGCTCGAGAGTGCGCCTCCGGCAATACACGCCTTGCCGGTCATTCGTCAGGCGGTCGGTCCGTCTGCACCTCTGGTGTTTGATAGCGGGGTTCGCAGCGGTGATGATGTCGTCTGTGCCCTTGCCAGTGGCGCGGATTTTGTGATGCTGGGCCGGCCCATGCTCTACGCTATTGCTGGATCGGGCCGTGCGGGGTTGGATACATTTCTGAACGTACTGATAGACGATGTGAGTATCGTGATGGCGCAGATCGGCTGTCGGTCTCCGGCTGAGGTGGGCGCGAACTGTCTTGCGGGTACTTGCGGGTAGATGAAGGATCAACCCCGGCCTATTAGATCTGAACAAATATCAACATGCATGATGCAAAAATGATTCGAGGTGGGGCGTTACTGGCGCGGGCGCTGCACGAGAAAGGAATCGAGAGTGTATTTACGCTGAGTGGCGGGTTTTGTAACCCGGCACTTGAGGGCTTCTCTGACCTCGGTATCCCCGTGATCAACGCGCCTCATGAGCAGATTGCCGGACACCTGGCGGACGGATACACCCGAATCACCCGTAAACCCGCAGTGTGTCTGGTGGGGCCTGAGGGATTTGCTAACGCCGTTCCGGCAATGATGGAGGCTTGGGGCGAGCGCAGTCCAGTCATTTTCGTCACCGGCTCGAGTACATTGAAGCGTCAGGGAAGCGGTGGCTTTAAGGAGATCGATGACGTCTCTGTAGCCGCGCCACTGACGAAGTTCAGCGCGAGTATTACCGATGGATTACGCATTCGTGAATTTGTGGATCGTGCTTACAAGATTGCCCTGAGCGGTTATCCCGGTCCCGTTCATTTGAGCGTACCCGTGGACATTATGTTTTCATCCTTTCCTGAGGATGCGCAGCTTGAGGAGCGGCCGTTTATCTATGCGCCCCAGGCGATCCCGCGCGCCTGGCCAGCGCCTAGTGATCTGGAGCCTATCCTCGAGACGATCGCCAAGGCCAAGCGACCTATCCTGATTGGGGGGCATGGCGTCTGGTGGTCCGGGGCAGAGGGCGTACTGCGAGAAGTCGGTGAGTCTTTGGCTATTCCGATTTTCAATGTGCCCTATCACCAGAAATTGCTGCCGGAAACCAGCTCTGCCTATATGGGACTTGCCGATGTTCATCAGTATGGACCCTCAAGATATGCGCTGGAACATGCGGATGTCGCGGTGCTTGTTGGCGGGCGGCTGGATAACCAGATGAATTTTGGTAATCCGCCGCTTTTTCCGGCGTCTTGCCAATTGATTTGCGTCAATGGATCGTCGGAAGAGCTTGAGCAGAACCGTGCTGCTGATCGGGTACTGCTCTCTGATCCCGGGGCGTTTCTCGAGAACCTGCTTGGCCTAAAACCCACGGCTCGAGATTCGCAAGCAAGCAATTGGATGACCCTTCAGCGCGAAAACCGCAGGGCCTGGGTCAAGCAAATGTTGAGCGAGATGGATGCGGACGACACCCCCGGTTTAGGTGCGCATCCGTTGGCGTTGGCGCTTGAGGTCCAAAAGGCCATGCGCCCTGAAGACTGGCTGGTTATCGATGGCGGCAATACCCATTTTTGGTCGGAGATCGCGATCAATATTGCCGGCTCGCAGGGCCGGGAGTTGGGCGGCATTTTGCACCCCGGTTCGTTCAGTATGTTGGGTGTTGGCGTCTCGTTTGCTCTGGCTGCCAAGTTACATCATCCGCAGGGACACGCGGTCGTGATCAGTGGTGACGGCGCTTTCCTGTCAGGTGGATTAAGCATCGAAGCGGCGTTCCAGGAGGGTCTTCCGATCACCGTCGTCATTGATAACAATGGCGGCTTGACGACGATCTCCCAGCAGCAGGAACGACTATTTGAAACGCCACGCCATGTAGCGACTGATTTTAGGGATATTCCGTTCCATAAAATGTTTGAAGGCCTCGGCGGTTACGGCGAGCGGGTTGAGCGAGCGGAAGACATCGCGCCCGCGGTAAAGCGTGCGCTGGCGAGCGGCAAAACCGCATGCGTGGACGTGCGAACGCGCGGCGTGATCAGTCCGATTGTGGCGGCAGTGACCAGCAAGCGGGATAAGGCGTCGATCGAGTAAGCAAATCATGAAAGTCATTTCCTCCCACGTCCTGGACGCCCTTGGTGGTACGGATGCAGCAAATATCGAGGTGACCTGTCATCGACTGCATGCGGATGGTACCCGTGCACTCGTTGTGCAAACACGTGCGGATGCCTCCGGCCGAATCGCAATAGAGGTGGACGTGGCTGCTGATAATGAAGCGGTTCGTTACGAGCTGGCTTTCGGATGCGCAGATTACTTTGCTTCTCAAAAGTCCTCGTCCGGGCTATCCCGATCACCGATCGGCGACGCCGTGTTTCGACTGGATCTGACTTTCGTTGCGGACCGAATTCACGCGCCCATCATTATCGCGCCTCATGGTCATTCGACCTGGTGGTCGCAGGCCGATCGCTAACCCCTATGTCGTCCGGCCTGGTCACCTCGAGACGAAATCGCCGAACGCCCTACACGGACAGCGTAGAAAAACTAGGGGTGAGCGGGTACTCCATCGTTAACCATACGTTGCTACCTAAAGCCTTTCAAAAAACGGTCGAAGAAGATTACTGGCATCTAAAAGAACACGTCCAGCTCTGGGATGTGGGATGCCAGCGCCAGGTTGAGCTACGAGGTCCTGACGCCGCCCGGCTGGCACAATGGATGACGCCGCGCGATCTGCGTTCCATGAGCATCGGACAATGCTTTTATGCTCCCCTGACAGATCATCGGGCCGGGCTGTTAAATGATCCGGTGGTCATCAAGCGCGCCGAAGACTGGTTTTGGTTTTCGATTGCCGATTCTGATGTGCTGTTATGGGCAAAGGGGCTTGCGCTGGGTCGGGGCCTGGATGTGGAGGTTGATGAACCGGACGTTTGGCCGCTGGCTGTGCAGGGCCCTAAGGCCGAAGAGTGTGTTGCCCGGGTATTTGGCGACCAGGTTCGATCGACCAAGTATTTTGAGTTTGTCGAGGGGGATTTTTTCGGTCATCGCCTCGTGGTCGCTCGATCGGGTTACAGCAAGCAAGGGGGTTTCGAGATTTATCTGAATCACAGCGCAATAGGAGAGGCACTGTGGGACGCCCTGTGGGAGGCCGGTCAGGATCTGCACATCTCGCCCGGGTGCCCCAACCTGATCGAGCGAATCGAAGGCGGGCTGCTTTCTTATGGAAATGAGATGACGCGGGAAAACAACCCACTGGAGATCAATCTGGACCGTTTTTGTCATTTAAACGGCGAGATCGATTACGTGGGCCGGCACGCACTGGAACGCATCGCCAAAGTTGGACCGGCAAGGCGGATGCGCGGTGTTTTGATTGAAGGTAAGCCTTGCCCGCCGTGTGGAAAGCCATGGCCTGTTTGGTGTGGCGGCAATCAGACGGGTCAGATCACGAGCGCGATCTGGTCTCCGGCGTTTGAGAAAAATGTGGGTCTTTCGATGATCGAAAGACCGCACTGGGCGCAAGGACCGGAAGTAACGGTAGAGTTTCCGGACGGTCAATCGGCGCCGGCTATCGTAGTCGAACTACCATTTTTGCAGAATTGAGCGTCGCGAT
>JAYNKS010000044.1:0-11271 GCA_038111345.1 Gammaproteobacteria bacterium
GGCTGGATATGCTGGAGGTCGGCAAGTACCAAACCTCATCGCGCGCGTATGTCGGGCGCTTTAACTTCAAGGGCCCCGATCAGCAAAAGCATATTGGCGCGTTGTCCGGCGGCGAGCGCAATCGGGTGCACCTGGCGAAGGTGCTCCGTAAGGGCGGCAACGTGCTGCTGCTCGACGAACCGACCAACGATCTCGATGTGGAAACGCTGCGCGCGCTTGAAGAGGCGCTGGTTAATTTCCCCGGCTGCGCGGTGGTCATTTCGCACGATCGGTGGTTTTTGGACCGCATTGCGACCCATATTCTGGCTTTTGAGGGCGACAGCCAGGTCACCTGGTTTGCGGGCAATTTTGCCGAATACGAGGCCGATCGCAAACGGCGCCTTGGCGATGACGCCGATCAACCGACCCGGATCAAGTACAAGCCCATCCAGCGCTAGCGGTGATTTTGCGGTCCACATCCGGCGCGCTAATCTAGGCGGATGACGAATCCTTTTGCGCGCTTTGGGGTCGAGCATCTCTCGGCTACCTCGATGCTGCAGTTTCGCGCCGACCCGGCGTTGGGTGTTCTGTATACGGTCTTCAAGATTCGTGAAGCAGGCTCACCTGCGATGCATCGGGGCTCGGCGCTCGATCACACCATTGGTCAGATGCTTGATGAAAATATAGCGCTTGATCACGACGGTGCACGCGCGATGGCGATGGCGCATTTTGATGAGCTGATCGAAAACGCCGACGAGTCCTACCGACCGTCGGACATCAAGCGCGAGCGCGCGACCGTGCAGAAGTGTCTTGATCACTGCTACCCCATCATGCGCGACTGGCAGGCGCCGCTCGCCTACCAGCATCCGATTCGACTCAACCTGCAAGGCATCGAAATACCGGTGATCGGTTTTATTGATCTTCGGTATCCGGACGCGGTGCGCGAACTGAAAAGCTCAGGCAAGCCGCGTGCCGCCATTGTGGACGATCACGCCTTTCAGGTGGCAACCTACGCCATGGCCATTCGCCAGGAAAGCGGCGCGTGGCCGCAGGCGTTTGTCGACTACCTGACGCCCACCGGCATGACGTCCTACCAGCTGCTGGACGGCAAACGCTGGGTGCAACAAGTGGTAGATACCGCTGCCTCAATCCGTGCACTCTTCGATGCCGCGGCAGATAAATACGAGCTTTGTGCCTCGATAAAACCGGATTACAACAACTGGCTGTGGCGCTATCGCCCCAACAGCCTCGCCGCGGCCAAGGAACTCTTCGGCGAGTAGCCCATCCGCCGCACCGCTCAATAAAAAGTGGCGATCTCCTCAAGCGATCGTCTTGAAATGTCGGGCACTTTGACATCCTCCGCAGGATAACCCGTCACCAGAATCAAAAACGCCCGCTCGTTGGATGGCCGGCCAAGCACGTCGTTTAAAAACTTCATGGGATTGGGCGTGTGCGTCAGCGTCGCTAGCCCCACGTTATGCAGCGCGTTGATCAGCATCCCGGTGGCGAGCCCGGTGGATTCATACGGATAGTAGTGCTTCGTGCGCTGACCGCTGTCATCCGTGCGATTCACCAGCGCAAAGACCACAATCAGATACGGCGCGATCTCCAGAAAGGGTTTGTCGGCATCGGTGCCCAGGTGCGAAAGCGCCTGCAGCCATTCATCGGAGGCACGGTGCTCATAAAACTCGCGCTCTTCCGCCTCGGCGGCCTCGCGAATTTTTCGTTTGATCTCGGGATCGCTTACGACGGCAAAATGCCAGGGCTGCTGGTTGGCGCCGCTTGGCGCGGTGCCGGCCGTCTGGATGCAGGCCTCGATGACATCCCTTGGCACGGCGTCGGCTGAAAAATCGCGCACCGTGCGCCGGCGCTTGAGCTGCTCGTACAGTGCTTTTGCGCGCGAGCGCATGTCGTCTTCCGAGTATCGGGGATAGTTTTCCAGAGAGATAAATCCGCTCGTGCTCGCCATATGCTGCTCCTTTTCTGACGTCAGCCGATGATGAAGTCGTGCGCGCTCGTGCGCAAGTGAGCACCTAACCCGCGGATGCGATGGATTGATAAAACGACTGGATCACCGGATCGCACTTGATATCGCTGACGCTCAGCGACCGGTTGAACGAGATGCCGTCGAGCGTGCGGCAGCGGCTCAGCGCCACATAGGCCTGGCCAGGGGCGAACATCCCGCGGCCCAGATCAATACGCACGTTTTCAAGCGTAAGGCCCTGCGCCTTATGGATTGTGACGGCCCAGGCCAGAATGAACGGAAACTGCGTGTAGGTACCGACCGATTCGGTGTCGACGCGCCGGCGTTTTTCATCCCACTGGTATCGAAATCGCTCCCACGACTCGCGCTCAACAAACACCCGCTCACCCGCTGATGCATCACCCAATAGTTCAATCTCGATAAAGTCGTCTTCAATGTTCACCACTCGTCCGAGCGAGCCGTTGACCCAGTCCTCGCCGTTTTTGGTGAACATAACCTGGGCGTCTATCTTTAATCGCAGCTCGGTAGGCGAAGGCAACTGCGAATCATTCTCCAGCCAGTCGCCATTCACCTGGGCATCGAACGACCACAGCTCGCCCGGCAACTGCGCCAGCTGCTGCTCATTGAACTGTCGGGCCCGCGCGTTAACAGACGTGAGCACCAGACGGGTTTCGTCCGGCATCATGTCTTCATGGACCGCCGCGTTGAGCTTATCGACGGTCCATCCCAGATCGGTACCGGTACGGATGTTATCCAGCAATTCAATAAAATCAGAATCCGCCTGGCGAAAAGAGCGCGTTAATGTCACCGTCACCATGGGCAGTTCGCGAAGCGCCATGGCGCTGAAAAAATACGGGGACTCATAGTGCTCTTCGAAAAGCCGTTGCTCCTCACGTCCCGCCACCACCGGCGGAAGCTGATGCATATCGCCCACCAGTACCACTGTTTTTCCACCAAACGGTGCGCCGGGCCGGCCGGTATTCAGACGCAGGGCATCGTCCACCGCGTCTAGAAGATCCGCACGCACCATGGAAATCTCATCGATGACCAGTACGTCCATTTTTTCAACGACGTCCTTGGCCGCGCCGGCAATCCGCTTGGCGCGAGGCTGTGGACCAGGCGGCAGTTGAAAAAAAGAATGAATCGTCTGGCCCTGCACATTCAGTGCGGCAACCCCGGTTGGCGCCACCACCACCAGATTTTTCTGAAGCTCGCTTCTTAAAACTTCAATCAGGGTGGATTTACCGGTGCCTGCGGAGCCGGTCACGAACACCACCGGCGGCGTGGCGACGCTTAAAAGATCCAGCACCTGCTGGAATTCGTCGGTGATCTCGGTATGCACTAAGGGTTTAAGGCCGTGCGGTGCAGCCGCCGTCGACGATCAGCTCGGTGCCGGTAATGAACGCCGCCTCATCGGAGAGCAAAAAAAGACATGCCGCAGCAATGTCATCGGGCTCACCCACTCGACCGAGAGGCACATGGGCGCTGAGCGCCGCGAGCGAGGCGGGATTCGTCTCCCATCGCGACTGCATGGGCGAGCGCACCGGCCCGGGCAGGATGGCGTTTGAGCGAATACCTTCTTTAGCGAGCTGAATCGCCAGCGATTTTGAAAGACGTATCACGCCTGCTTTGGCCGCACCGTACGCATCCTGCGGTTTGTTGTCGCCGCGCAGCGCATCGATGGACGCAATATGAACCATCGCCCCGCCGCTGGCTTTTCGCATAGGCGCCGCCGCGTGGCGAGCGGTCAGGGCAAAGGATTTAAGGTTGATCGAAAACACCTGATCCCAGACGCTCATGTCCATGTCCATGACCGAAGCGTCTTTTTCGAACCATAGAACGCCGGTGGTATTCACAAGGTAATCGATTCCGCCGTGGGTTGCGACGGCCTGCGCCACCACCGACTCCACGAAATTCTCGTTGCTGAGATCGCCCTGCAGATAAAGCGTGCGTCCCGGGCCCTCGGCAAGTGCCGCCGGACGATCCTTGAGATCAGCGAGCGCCACATCAACGCCGGCACGAATCAGCCGGTTCGCGGTAGCGAGACCAATCCCGCCGCCCGCGCCACAGACCAGAGCCGAGGTTCCCTTGAATGTCATATCGCGGACCTACTTCTGATCGTCGTCAAAATCGTCTTCGTCCGGCAGAAGGTCCAGAAGATCTGTGCTGTCGCTACCGGGAATCTGTTCCACATCGCGAAGCTGTTTCGCCATGGCACGCGTACGCTGCTCGGTCTTTTCGATCGTGTTGCTCGCCGTTGCCAACTGTTTTTTGACCTTGGCCAACACCTCGCCAAATTTTCCAAACTCAGTTTTGACCGCACCGAGCACCTGCCAGACCTCGCTCGCCTGCTGTTCAATGGCCAGCGAGCGAAAGCCCAGCCGCAAGCTGTTGAGTAAGGCGGCAATGGTAGTGGGCCCACTCACGACGACACGATGATCCTGCTGCAGCTGGCTTACGAGGCCCGGCTGGCGCAGCACCTCCGCATACAGCCCCTCGGTTGGCAAATAAAGCACCGCAAAGTCCGTCGTGCGCGGTGGGTTCAGATACTTTTCGGCGATCGTTTTGGCCGACTGCGTCACCGAGCGCAGCAACTCGCGCGTGGATTGCGCCACCGCATCGGCATCCGCGCTTTGGGCCGCCTCAGTGAGACGCAGGTAATCTTCCTGGGGAAACTTGGAGTCAATCGGCAGCCAGACGCAGTCGTCCGGATCGTCGCTGCGGCCGGGCAAGCGAATTGCAAACTCAACGCGTTCAGCAGAATCCTCACGGGTCGCGACGTTACGATCAAACTGATCGCGGGTCAGAATCTGCTCAAGGATGGCCTCGAGCTGATACTCCGCCCAGGTGCCTCGCACCTTTACATTGGTAAGCACGTTCTTCAGATCGCCCACGCCCGTAGCCAGACTTTGCATTTCCCCCAGACCCTTGTGGACGGCATCAAGCCGATCGCTGACTAGTTTGAACGATTCACCCAATCGCTTTTCCAGGGTCCCCTGGAGTTTTTCATCGACCGTGCGGCGCATCTCCTCGAGTTTTTTCTCATTGGCCTCGCGTATCTGATTGAGTTGCTCACCGATCGTGGCGCGAAGGCCCTCGAGTCGCTGCTGATTGGTCTCGACCAGCGCCTGGACCTGAGTGGTCACACCTTCCAGCTGCTGTTTTTGGACATTCCCCAATTGACTCATCGTGGAGGCCAGCGTCTGAGCCGTTTTATCAAGACTGCCGGAGACTTCCTCGCGTAGCTCATGGCTTCGCTTGGCGGCCTCGTCGCGGCCTTCTCGAAGCTCTGAACGCACCGCCTGTTCTGCATGACCCGATGATTTACCCGAAAACACCCGCAAGAGGATCACGACATTGATGATCGCAAGCACGACCACCAGCACAAGCAGCAGATTGTTCGTCATGAGAATGTCCTTCGTCCTTCTACCCCTTCATTATCCACGCCTGGGCTTTTCACGGCCATCGTGCCAGTGTGAAGGATCATCGCGGTCCGCAGGTTCACCTAGTGAGCCCCCGCCTTAAGCAAACTTTTTCTTAATCCTCACTTTATTAGACTGCAGCACCATGAAAGCAAAGTCGCTTGAAGACATCATGCTCATCGCGGAAAAAGCCATCGCCCGTGGCATCGCTCCGGATCATCCGGATGTTGATCTCACTGCAGATGAGCACCGTATCTGGGAGAGGGAAAGCCAGCTACGCTGGCGTCTGACCAAACCGCTTGAGTCCGTCCATGGTCCAAGACGCCGCCGCGGTCGTGGCTGGCGATCGCCCATGGCGCGCGGGCTTTAGCCACTCATTCGGCTTGCCAACATTCGGCGTGCCAACAAAAGCCCTTGAGAAACGCAAACGGTGCGGGCGAAAAAAAGCCCCGCTCTGGGATTTTGGGGGAGGAGCCCAGAGCGAGGCCGAGACTGGATACCAAAGGAGAAAAGTTATCCAGGAGCGTTCAAGATAACACTTCTGGCGCTCAGTAAATATTTAATTTTCTTTTGATAGGAATAATTTTCTGCTTATCCGGTTGGCGCTCTTTTGCTTCTAAGGGTAACTACTAGGAGCGCTCACCGCGCGACACCTCGCCGCTTTATCTTGAGCGATCTTTTTAGCTCATCATGCGAAGACAATCAGCACCATCAATGAACATATGGATCAGCAGGCCTGCCGCCACAATGCGAAACGGCCGGAACCATAACGCACCCACGTAAAGGGCGATGGCCGGATAACTGTGCAGCGGATGAAAACCGATGCTGCAACGATTCGGATCAAAAATCGGATCGGCCAAGAGATGATCAAGATCGACCGCCATGGTCGCGACCATGATCAACCAGGCCACTCGCCAGCGGTTTGCAAAAAATACGCGAGCAAGCGCACCGGGCAGCAGAAAATGCGCCGCCATATGCACCACGGTGGCCATCAGAGACATAGCAAGAGTAAAGTTATCGTCACGTTCGTTCGTATCTCGACGCGGTCGAGCATCTTAACCCGACGGTCCTTCCTGCATGAACCAAGAGCCCGCTGTGGCCAACGCCGCCACGACTGAATCAGCGACACTTCGCTATTTCAACGCATCCGATGCTTTTGATGATCAGGTACAGACCCTCAAGCGTGATGGCGCGATGGTGGTCAACGATCTGATCGACGCGCGCACGGTGGACCGTGTTCTGCAGGAGTTGCAACCGCATTTTGATGCGATTGGCCGACAGTTTGAGGATGACTTTAATGGCTATGCCACGCGTCGATTGGCCAGCGTACTGGCCTACTCGATGCATGCCGCGGCGCTTATAGAACAGCCGCTGGTTCTAAAAATAGTGGATGCCTTGCTTTTACCCCACTGTATCAACTACCGGATCGGCAGCAGCACAGGTATTCAGATCCTGCCCGGCGAAAAAGCGCAGGTGCTCCATCAGGATGATGACATCTATCCTGTACGTATCCCCGGCATCGACTGGCAGGTGGGCGTCATGTTTGCGCTCAATGACTTCACTGTGGAAAACGGCGCCACGCACGTTGCTCTGGGCAGCCACGGCAGCGGCTACACGAAAGGCTGCGACGGCGAGACGCTGCAGGCGATTATGTCCCGCGGCAGCGCGCTTTTTTATCTCGGCGCGGCGTGGCATGGTGGGGGCGCCAATCGATCAGACGCCTCACGCACCGGCGTCATCACGACGTACTCGCTCGGATGGTTACGCCAGGAGGTCAATCAATATCTGACTGTGTCCCGCGAGCGCGCGGCGCAGTTCTCGCGCACCGTTCAAAACCTGCTGGGCTACCGCGGCCATGGCCGATACCTCGGGCGATTTGCTGAGGATCCCGACGGTTTCTGGCTGAACAAGCACTAGTTAAATGCCGGGTCTGCCTAAGGCTGAATTCGCTCTTCCCTCAGAACTTGAGGCGCCGCGCAACGGGCGTTGGCGGCTGCAAAGAGAGCGGCTTGCTCACTCGCGTTTTTACCAGGACCATCATCCGAGCGCGCCCGTCACCATACCTGAGACGATCGCCGGGCTGTGCGAATTGCCGTTTACGGACAAAGCCGATCTTCGTCAGAACCAGGCGACGTATCCTCCCTTTGGGAGCTACCTCGCGATGGATAAAAGACAGGTCACTCGACTGCATCGCACCTCCGGCACCACCGGCCAGGCGATGAATCTGGCCCTGTCTGCCCACGACGCGCAGCTCCAGGCAGAAGTGGCGGGTCGGGCGCAATCCGCGGCTGGATTAGGGCCAGACGATGTGGTGGTGCACTGTCTCAACTACCAACTTTGGATGGGAGGGCTTACGGATCACCTGGGGCTTGAAGCCACTGGCGCCCTGGTGGTTCCCTTTGGGGCGGGCGGCACGGAGCTTTTGATTCGTACGATTCAGGAGGTTGGCATTAACGCCATCTCATGTACCCCGTCATACCCTGCCCGACTGGCCGAGGTACTGCGCGAGCACTTTCCCCATATCGCCCCTCGTGATCTGGGCCTGAAAAAAGCGTTCATGGGCGGTGAGCCCGGGCTTGATGATCCGGAGTTTCGCTCACGCCTTTTTGAGACGTGGGGCATGCAGGCGATGAACTCCAACTACGGCGTCAGTGATTTCCTGTGTAACTTCGCCGGGCAGTGCACCGAGCAGAATGATCTTCACTTCATGGCCATGGATGTAGCCCACGCTGAGCTGATTGCCCCTGACGCCGATACGGTTTTGCCCTGGGAAGCCGGCACCGAAGGCGAATTGGTCCTCACGCATTTGGATCGGGAGTGTCAGCCGCTGATTCGGTTTCGCACGGGCGATTTGATCCGTCTGACCGCCACCGAGCGTTGTGTTTGTGGCCGTGGCGCTCCGCGATTTCAGGTGATTGGCCGCACGGACGAGATGGTGGTGATCCGCGGGGTTAATGCATTTCCCTCGGCCGTGGCTGCCGCGGTCAATGCCGAGCCCGCGCTGAATGGCGAGTACCGAATTAGACTGTCCCACAGGCCTCCTTACGATCGCCTACCCCTCGAGGTGGAGCTGGCGAACGGCGAGCAGGCGAGCACCGAGCTTGCGCGAGCCATTGCCAACCGCCTCGGTGCTACGCTTCGGCTGACCATTGACCTATCGCTTCTGCCACACGGCGCGCTGGGTCGGACAGAAGGCAAGACCCGCCGCTTAATCCGGGATTATGAGCAATGACTACGGTCCTTTATGACATCCACAACGCCGTCGCCACCATCACGCTGAATCGGCCGGAGCGGCTGAACGCGATCAACCCACAACTGCTCGATGAGTTTGTCAGCGCGCTTCGACGGGCCAACGCCGACCCTCAAGTCCATGTGATTCTTCTGACCGGTGCTGGCCGAGCCTTTTGCGCCGGTGACGATCTGAAGGAATTTGATAGCCAGGTGGGCACAGAAGATGAAACCCGCGCCTATATCGAGAACATTCAGGACATCACGCGTGAGCTCTGTCTCAACAACAAGGTCGTCGTCGGGGCGATTCACGGCTGGGCCGTGGGCGGCGGCCTCGAGTGGGTAATCAACTGTGACTTTGTGGTGATGGCGGATGACGCGCGTTTTTTCTTCCCCGAGATATCGCTGGGCATTTTTGTCACCGGCGCGGTCACCCAACTTTTGCCTCAGCAGATCGGTGCAACGAAAGCAAAACGGATGATCCTGCTTGGCGATCGGTACAACGCCGCGGATGCCGCAGCGCTTGGGTTCGACTGGGAGATTATTCCCGCCGCGGACGTGATCGATCACGCGCGCGCCCTCGCCCGACGTATCGCGGCCCTGCCGCAGGGCCCGGTCCGCGATCTAAAAGCGGCGCTTCGCGAAAGCGGTCAGGATTCGATCGAAGCGGCCATGCGCCGGGAAACCGATGCAACGCTTCGCGGATTTCTGGATCCGGACTCCGCGCAACGCGCTCGCGATCGACTCGCCTGAATCAAGAGCGCATAAAGCGCGCGCGGCGAAGTCGGGCCATCAGCACAAAGAGCGCGATCGCGCCATACGCGACCGGCCACGACCAGTCGCTTCGAATCATCAGCAGATAGTGCACGCTGGCGAACACGAGCGCGAGATACACAAAGGTGTGCAAGCGCTTCCAGTATTTCCCCAATGCCTTAATCGATGCACGAGTTGAGGTGCTCGCCAAGGTCACCAGAATCAACCACGCGGCAAATCCCAGCAACACATAAGGCCGCTCCGCGATCTCCTCTGCCAGACGCGGGAAGTCCCAGCCCAAATAAAAAGACAGAAAAAACACGAAGTGGCCGCTGGCATAGGCGAAGGTCCAAAGACCTACCGCACGGCGGTACTTAAGCAGCGCCGGCCACTTTGCCCAGCGGGAAGCCATCGGCAGAAACAAAACGACCAACAGCAGGTTGAAGGTCCAAATACCGGTTTCAAGAATGAGGGCCTTCTGGGGATCGACCCCCAGCGCATGACGCTGCCAGGCCAGCGCAATCAGTAAAGCGGGCAGCGCGAGGCCCGCGTGGACCAGCGCCCGTATCAACGATACTGCTGCCGGTCGCCCGGGTAGAGGTGAGCGACCTCATCCGAATAGCCGTTGTACACCCGCGAGGGAATACGCTCGACATCGGTCTCGCTCCAAATGCGCCTCTCGGTAGCCTGACTCCAGCGCGGGTGGGAAATGTCCGGATACACATTGCTGTACCAGCCGTATTCGCGCGAATTTTCCTTATGCCAGGTGGCCTCGGGCCGCTCCTCGGTGAGGGTAATGCGGACCACGAACTTCGGTGACTTGAAACCATACTTCCACGGCACGGTGATGCGAAACGGCATGCCGTTTTGCGGCAAATCCTGATCGCCATAGACTCCGAAAGTCGCGAAAGTCAGCGGATTCATTGCCTCTTCGATCGTGAGCGCCTCCACGTAGGGCCAGTCCAGCGTGCTGAAGGCCGAGGCCTGCCCGGGCATCTCTTCAGGGCGAAGCACGCTGGTGAACGCGACGTATTTGGCGGACCCGAGGGGCTCAATTACTTTGAGAATATCGCGTAGCGGTCGGCCGTTGTAGGGAATCACCATCGACCAGGCTTCCACACAACGGAAATCGTAAACGCGCTCTTCCAGATGGCTGAACGGCATGCCCATCAGGTCGTCGATATCAAAGGTGCCGGGTTTCGCGCACAGCCCATCGAAAGTGACCTGCCAGGGTCTGAGTTGAAACAACCCGGATTTTTCGACCGGGTCATTTTTGTCCCAGCCAAACTCGTAGGCATTGTTGTAGTGGGTGGCGGCGTACTTGTTGGTGAGTCGCTCGCCGGTTTTCTCGGAGACGAGTGTTTCAGAGGCAGCTTTGACTACCGGCAGCTCAGTTTGTTTTGCCGACACGGTGCCGTCGCCGTAGCGCAACGCTGAAAAGCCGCCAAGCGCGCTAAGACCAAGCGCGCCCGCGATAAAGCGCCGGCGGCGATAGGCTTTCTCATCTGTTACTCGATTCATCTCAACATCCTATTAGTTAGTTATTCCATTATCTCCAGAGCCCGCCCAAAGAAACGTGAACCGAAAGGGTGATTTGGATAGCAATAGCCCTAAATTAGGTGCAAAAACAGCCATAAACACAAAAATAATAATTGATTTATGGTTTTTGCTGATGTACTGTTCGCGCCAATGGGAACCTTTCCCAGAGACCGAATGGCTACAGGCGGCTGCCTGTAGATCTGCAAAACGCCCGCAAAGACGTCACTCAGCTCCTCCGACTCCGTTCTCCGTATCCATTCATTCCTTTATTTCCGGGCAGCCGCTCTTGAGCCGGTCCGGAGAAGTCCTTTCCCTTCTGAGAAAACCTTATGAATATTTATGTTGGCAACCTCTCGTACAGCGTCA
>JAYNKS010000045.1:0-1710 GCA_038111345.1 Gammaproteobacteria bacterium
TCGGTGAGATCAACTGCGTCCGGTTAAATATCTTCCCAGACGGGGGTGTTAGCCGGTTAAGAGTGTTTGGACGTCCCCGAGTTTAGAAGCCTGCCCTAGATACTAATCTGTGTTTTTGGTTACTCGAGAGCGAAATGCTGTTGTACTACTCGCCATCGGTAACGTTGGTTTGCGGTTCTCAAATCCTGAGCAAGTTGCCGGCAGATCGACTCCAAAAAAAGCCCGCCCGTTCGACTGGTTTCGCTCAATAGAGATTTGACTTCCGGATTTCTGAATTCGAGTAACTGAGAATCTTCCCGTGCATAACAGCTCGCGGAACGTCGATGATCGTTTAGCGGTGCTAGGGCGCCGATACTCTCTCCAGGACTGGCAATCGAGAGCTTCAATTTTTTTCTATCCTGCGTAATGTAAACCTCAAGCGCGCCACTGATCACGAGGAATACCGATTCGGAGGGATCCCCCGCACAGAAAAGTTGTTCACCGCGACTTAGCTCAACTTGAGAAGTAGAGTGCAGAAGAACACTCAAGTCCTCAGAGCGAAAATTTTCGAAGAAACGCAGCCCGAGTAAAGTGTCGAATGGAACGGTCGCGGGCTCTCGTCGCAGTCTAACTGGGGATGGGTTGCCGACCCGCGTGCCCAGGTCACCTTTACTACTGCTCAATAGTCTGGTGTTCAGGATGGGCATGAGCTGTCTCAACAGTGCGAATGCACTTGGCCGGTCGTTTTGGCGGAGTAAATCGAATCCGTCCTTCGAGACGAAGACGGCTGATACGGGAGTTTTTGCGACTGCGCCCGCCGATCTCGTCCCGCCGTCAACAATTGATAATTCACCGATCACATCTCCAGGTCCAAACCTGCTTATCGAGGGAGTGTTGCTATCTGGGAGTCGAAGAGTGACATCCACAGCACCTTGATTAATGACGTAAAAACCGTCTCCCGGATCCTCTTCCGCGAATAAGATTTGCTCTGGCTGAAACTTTAGTGCTCGAGACGCGAATACGAAGTCGTTAACCTCATCATCCGAGAGTCCCCTAAACAAGGGACAACTGCGTAGGGTCTCCAGAATCAATGATCTAGGTCCTTGAAGCCAATCTTTATTCCATCCTCAGATTTCGTTGCAGCCACAAGCGTGTACTCTGGCACTTCTATCCAGGTAGTGGTATCGCGTGTCAGAGGTTCCGACGCGATGAGCAGAGAATCTACCCGCCTTTCCCCAGAGGCCATTCTCCACTCGCCGGCATGCAGGCCATAATCTGTTCCCATCGTGAACCATAAACTTTGGAAATTAAATAGAGTGGGAGCTACCGGAGTAACGTATCGACCAAAATCAAAGGCGAAACGCGTGGCTAGCAAATGTATTCCGTCTGAGAGGAATAAATTGACTCCTGAGCTAACCTTAATATCGTGTTGTTCTCTGAGTCTTCGAATAATCCCGAGTGATTGCTCGAGAGCTTCGATTATTTGATGTAGATCCGGATCAGGAGTCTTAATCTGCGAGAGAAGTAACGCGTAGATCCACTCACTATCAGTAGTGCCACTTATTTGTTCGCTGTAGCAATCCTTGATGTAGGGAAGAAGATGGAATTTCATCTGCTCAAAACCAAATAAAGTCCCGTTATGGGCCATGGCAATACGCGTACCATGAAAAAGGAACGGATGAAGATTAGCGTCGGCAAGTTTCGGATTCGATTCCTCGAAATACGTCACAC
>JAYNKS010000045.1:1720-2117 GCA_038111345.1 Gammaproteobacteria bacterium
GTTGAGACCTTCTGGCTTAGAGAGCGAAGGTTAGCGTCGTACATTGGCAGCGCGGTGTTTTTGTATAGAAATGGCTGACTGCTGTCCAGCGAGCGGCGATCCCAAGCGGCGATGCCTGCCCCAGCGAGATTTAAATTTGCCGCCATTTGCGGATCATAGGCCTGCCTCACGAGACTCGAGTCAGCTTTGAACAGGAGTGTGTCTAAGGCTAGGGATTGACCGATGTAGGCGAGGACCCGGCACATACTAAAGATGACTCAGTCCCATCTGAATGCGATCAAGTCCCTCGTTGAGAATTTTTTCTGAAGTAGGAAAAGCGAGCCTTATATGGCCTTCCGCGCCTGGCCCAAAAAATTCTGATGAGCCCGGAACGACCGCAACTCTCGCTGTTTCGAGA
>JAYNKS010000045.1:2127-5579 GCA_038111345.1 Gammaproteobacteria bacterium
TCTGGAAACAACACGAATGTAGCTTGCGGGGAGTCACAATAAACCCCTGGCATGGAATTAAGCCGTGTGACGGCTAGGTCTCGCAGGCCTTGTAGATGTTGAAGAAATGCGCGGAGCCAATCACCGGCTCTTGTAAGGGCCGCCACTGCTGCGATTTGCGAGACAGTCGACGCGCCCCACATGGTGTCGCTGGCTCGAGATAAAGCTGTAAGAGCATCCATGGTATGCGCGTCAGGCGCACTTATAAATCCGACTCTAAGACCCGCTATCCCATAAGACTTCGAAAATCCGTAAATGCTGAACGTTCGCGCCGCGATTTCTGGCGATATTGAAGCAATTGAGTGATGTCGATTAGGTGGGTAAACAATATCGGACCACACTTCGTCTGACATGATCCATAAATTATGTCGAACGGCGATTTCACCGATCGCTTCAAGCATTCGTGGCGTCGCCACCTGACCGAGCGGATTGTGAGGGTTACACAAACAAATCATGCGAGTGTTCTCGTTTACGAGTTCCGCCAAACGATCTGCATCGAACGAATTTTCTTCGTTATCCATCGAGTAGGCTATCGGAACGCCCCCTGCAGCCTCTACTGACGCCCGGAATAAAAAATCCACAGGGTCAAAAATGATGGCCTCCTGTCCCGGCTGAAGAGCAAACCGAGAAACAAGACGCATTGCCGACGCAGCAGCGTCGGACGCAAGAATCAGGTCAGGATGACTGGGTATAGAGCGTTCTGTCTCAATAAATGCTGCGCAAGCGTCTCGAAATTCTGGAAGTCCCTGAGCGGGCCCGTAGCAAAGGTTGCCTTCGCTCACGTAGGTGACGATGGCTTCACGAATCGCTTCAGCGACCGGAAAATCAGGATCGGCTGCGGTCAACGGAATAACGTCTTCGGGCAACGTTGCCCATCGATAGTTGAAGGCGCGCCGTCTTAAGATATCAAGACGAACCTGACCATTGTCGAATGTGTTCACGATAGTCCTTTGCTCGGGTGTTGGGACTCTTTTTACTCCTTAATATGAATCGCTTCAACAAATTTTGCTGATTTCTCCCGGCCCTCCTGATAATGACCAAGAACTGCTGTCATCCTCGACGCCGAGTAGGCATCCATATCAATTGTCACTCCGCGCCCGATGAGCGAGGTGAAGTCGGCTAGCCGGACCGCGTCGACTAGCGCAGCGTTGGCGCCTTGACTGATTAATGTTAGGAGGGCGTGCGCGGCGTCGCCTATTAAGACCGCTCGATTTTTATGAAATCGCGGCAAAGGTTCTTGGGTATGGACACGCCATACATGTGCGGATCGAAAATCGGTTTTCTCCAGTACTTCCGGTATTGGGTCAGCCCAGTCTCTGACAAGATCGTGTGCGCTGACAGCGAGATTATTCTCGTCAACGTGATAACGCGTGGTGTCGTACTGAATGTACCAAATGATCCGGTTCGCACCGGCGACCGCGATTCCGACAGACAAGCCACCATCCGGGTGCTGAAATTTGTGTAGATTTCCCGACAGACGGTTGGCAAGTTGTGCATCTTCCAGTGTGCATAAAAGTTCTTTCACCCTAACAGGGATGCGCTTGATTTCTGGGAACAACACCCGTTGAAATCTCGAGTGAAGACCATCGGCCAGAATGACCCAAGGACTCTCGACAACGCCTCCATCCGCGAACTGCAGGTGAATCTTGTCGTCGCTTTGATGTATCTGGTTACACATCTGGCCCGAGAGAAAACACTCGCTCGGGATTTTTGATTTCAGGAGATCCAGAAAATCGCTTCTCATCAAACACACATGTTCCGGCAGCGTTTTCTCCAACAACAGGTCACCCCGTGAGTTAAATACTTTGGCGACAAAGGACGTGATACCAAGAGCACGTGTCTCTTTCCCCAACCCAATGCGGTCGAGTGCGGCCATGCCGTTATGCATCAGAATGAAGCCAAGACCTTTTGCATTATTGTTTATCGATTGCTCAAAAATCGTTGGATGCACTCCTCGTTGCCGAAGTGCAATGGCCGCTGCGATACCGGCAACGCTACCCCCTACGATTGCGAGCTCACATTTTTGAGATAGCCTTTGAGTAGGGGTCGACAGTTTCTTCTTATCAAGCATCAGTCGCCGAAAAATCTCATCTGCGCCGTCATGTTCATACCAATGAATCAGTCGTTCCGGCCAGGGAGTGTCCACGCGCCGTAGAAGTGGCTCTGCATATCTTTGCTCGGCGTTATCGAGTCGGCCTATTAGGTGGATTAACGTTTCGCGAGCAGCAGTTGGGTCGGCGATGCCTTCGCGACGAGCGCGATTAAAGCTGGCCTCTAGGCCCTGACTTGGCCAGTCGAGCGGTTGATCAGACAGCGCATCGAGCGCAATGGCCTTTACCAACGCCAGGAGCGACAGGGAGTCCTCAAATGTAGGCTGCTTGTCGATACATCTGATCTCGGCAGCAACCCCGCGGCTGAATCGCGTTCGCATGTACTGATAGTCCAGCCTCTCATCTGCAGCTAGTGTATCGACGTCTCTAAGGGGTTCGGGAAAACCCTTACTTACTTTGAGGCGCTCCAGCGCCTGGTCATAAAGATCCAATCTATTGCTGGCGGTGAGTGTCGATTGGCGTCCTCGAAATGGACTGCAGGCAGATAGCCCCATGATAAAGGGTAAGGCTCTCCGCAGCCGATCGAAGAGCAGGCTCGCCTGCGAGGCATTTTCTGCCCCTAAATTAACCTGGTCAGAGGCAACCTGAACCGCAGACTCCGCAAAATCAGCACCAAACGTATTCAGGAGATGATTCGCATGTCGCGTATCAGAGAGCGGGAGCGTTGATTGCTCAAGAAGAGCAACCGGCATAAGGCAGGCCTTCGATTGGTCTAGAGCATTCAATAACGTGTTAAGGGTTCTCTTGAGATCGGCTTCAATCTTTGTAAGAGCCCAGGTGGGCGGGGATGTCAGTTCCAGCTGACCGCTTCCGAGTTCGGGCTTAATGCTCACACCATACTCGGGGAGGTCTCGCACAATGTCGGGGCACGCGATGGGTTTCCAGCTGCGACGCTCAACGATGAAATACTCAAACTCCGGACCGAGCTTTAAACCCTGCCAATTTTCAGTCTCTTTCTCGTGTATGACCAAGAGCTTGACTCATCCGATAGTCTTTAGAAGCGAGCAGGAGTATAAGTAACGATGAACATCAATGTTAGGGTATTCATCCACTCGCTTTAAGCCATTCAAAAATCCGGAGCTAACCTTGAGTGAACAAATCTCCTTGGGATCCGAACTGGCGGCCTTACACATGCCAGACACAGACGAGAACGGTTTCGTCCCGCCCCGAAAAATCAGTCCAGAATTGACCTGGACCCCGGCCGGGTTAACTCTTCCGGTAGATAAAATTCTCGACGAAACGTCTCGACAGGGGGGCTGGGGAGCCGTTTTGATCGGACCATCTGATCTAATCTCTCAAGGG
>JAYNKS010000045.1:5697-11194 GCA_038111345.1 Gammaproteobacteria bacterium
CTTTCTTCGAAGATCGGAGCGATCTGGGGCAATTGCCGAACGATTTCTCCAACCGCGAATCCTCAAGATATTGACTCCTTGTTCAACGATGGATCTTCTCTTCGTGTGATAGAAAATTTAGCAGCGATGGTCGACCGATCGGGATGGTGCCAAGCGCTCCGGTTGAGACCTGGGGATTCAGGTCGTTGGCTTGTCTGCTGTGATTCTTTGAACTGGTTGATGGGTGATCGCCTAACTTTCCCTTTTGTTGAGTTCAATTTGATTTCAAGAATGAGGCGAAGTGACGTAGCGAAGCGTTCGACTGGCCGAATCAGTTCTCCTCAAACTCAGTCCGAAATACCGGCAGGAAAATTTGCCATGGGAAGTCCGCTCGACGAGATAGGTCGGTGGGCTGATGAAGGCCCTCAACATTGGGTTTCTATTGAAGAATTTAAAATGGCCGCTTATCCGGTCACCAACGCTCAGTATCAGAGATTTCTCGACGCACATCCTGACGCAGACATTCCAGCTTGGTGGCTGGATCCAAGATTTAATCATGATCAACAGCCCGTGGTCGGCATATCTTTCGAGATGGCTAATGCGTACTGTGCGTGGGTCGGTGGCCGCTTGCCAACGGAGGCGGAGTGGGAGTACGCATGCAGGGCCGGGTCTGAGAACGCCCGATTCGGACTGCTCGATGAGGTCGCCTGGTGGAAAGGCAATAGTGGAGGGCGGTTGCATAGAGTCGGTGAGCTGTCGCCAAATCGATGGGGTCTGTTCGATATGTTGGGAAATGTTTGGGAGTACGTACAAGATGATCGGCATGAAACTTATGATGGTGCACCGACGGATGGATCAGCGTGGGTCGAAACACCCTCAAATGGCGTTCGGATCTTACGAGGCGGGTCTTGGTCTGATTCGGAGCGAACGGTCCGAAGTGCGACTCGGCTGACGAATCATCCCGGCCCACGCATTGGCAACGTTGGCTTTAGAGTTGTTAACGGAGATATCTGCTAAGCGGGAGGTGCGCCTGATCAATCCGTCAAGACCCATTTCTGATTCAGACCCGTTATCAACCTACCTTTGCTTGATGCAATTAGAATTCCAGATGACAACATCAGATACAAAAACGTTTAAAGACTCATGGTCAAAATGACCCCCCGACCATTGATCAAAGCTGACTTCACTCCATTTGGAGATGTTGTCGAGGCGCGCTCGGAACAGGTGATTGATATCAACGAGGGAACGTCCAAACGCTTTCACGATCTGGCGCGGGTGGACGTGGGCGCTCAGGAAGGCCGTCCGCTCGTAAATATTTTCAGGGCATCGCCTTATCCGCAGCCGCTGATACTCAGCATGATGGAAAAGCATCCTTTAGGCTCCCAGCTTTTCATGCCGTTACAGGCTTTTCGTTATCTGGTAGCGGTTGCGCCGCCGGGCGATTCCGTGCGCGCCGACGATATCGAAGTGTTCCTGGCGCAGGGCGATCAGGGTGTGAATTTCCATCCGGGCGTCTGGCATCACCCCTTGCTGGTGCTTGAGCAGCAGCAGGATTTTCTGGTGGTTGATCGTGGCGGCGCAGGCAATAACCTGATCGAGCAATCGCTTCAGACACCGGTCTCGGTAACGAACGAATTAGCGCTTTGATCCGCGACGAGCGCTATCTATTAACCCTCAAAACCACCCGGAGCGTGATCATGAGATTTTTCCGCATTTTTGTCACCGGCATTTTTATTGGCGTGGCGCCGACTTCTGCATTCGCTTTACTGGCTGGCGAGGCGGCTGACGGCAAACCGGTACACGATAACTTCTGTATGGGCTGTCATGTCAGCGTGGCGGGCGGAGATGGCGGAGGCATTTACCTGCGCGAGAATCGAAACGTGAAATCCATCGAGGGCCTGATGGGTGCGGTGGCCTTTTGCAATCAGCAAACCAAGACCGGATTAAACGATTACGAGCTGGACGATATCGTGGCCTATCTAAACGAGACGTACTACCAGTTCGAAACGGACTAGTGCAGACAGATTAGGGCCGCAAAATTACCTTAGGGGCGCCGCAGATGCCCGCATGTAATTCTTGAAATGCGCGTCCGCCTTCGGAGAGTGGGCGCTCATCGATCCAGTCAAGTTTTCCTAATGCGCCCGCGTGCAGTTGCGCTAAGGTCGCGCGAAGATCCAGCGGCGTGTAGGTGTACGTCCCGATAAAGGTAATCTCCTGAAGCGTGATTCGACGGATATCCAAGCCGTCGTTATTGTCCATGAGCCCGATGTGCATGATTACGCCACCCGGCGTTACGGCCGCGCAGGAGGCCTGACGTGAAAGCTTGCCGCCCACCGCATCAATCACGAGATCGTAGGCGGAATCATCTGCCGGCTGATCGATAGGATTGATCACCTGAGCGATGCCGGTTTTTTCCGCGCTTGTTCGTCTTAACGGGTTCGTGTCTGCGAGAGTTAAGTCTTTTACGCCTCGGTGTGCGAGCGTGAGTGCGGCAAACAGGCCAACGGACCCGCCGCCGATCACGAGAGCTTTTGCCTCGCTGACGGGTCTTTTCAGGGCGCCTTCCGCAAGGTTCACCGCGTGGGTGGCGGTTGCCGCCGGTTCGGTTAGCGCCGCGAGAGCTGCGTCCATACCCTCTGGAATCTCAATCAGGTTGCGCTGGGGAATCGCCACGCGTTCGGCAAAGGCTCCCGGTCGGTACATACCGATCAAGTCACGTTCGGCGCAGAGGTTTTGTCTGCCATCCAGACAGGGGTCGCAATGACCGCAGGTGATCAGCGGATTAATCACCACTCGCTTGCCGCTTAAGGGCCCGTCGAGAACCGTCCCTGCCGCTTCGTGGCCAAGAATGAGCGGCGGCACACGTCTGGGATCGTGACCCAGGTAGGCGTGCATATCCGATCCGCAGATACCGACGGCCTGAATCTCAACAAGGGTTTCGTCGGCCGCGAGCGGGGCCGCTTCCGCTTCGTCCCGAAACGCCATCTCTTCGTTTGCAACATAGACCAGAGCCTGCATAGTGTGTCCTACTTTGCGGAAAAACCGCCGTCAACGAAAATGGTTTGGCCGGTAATGTAGCCCGATGCCGGCGCGGCGAGAAAGACGCTGACGCCGGCCAGGTCGTACATTTCACCATTACGACCAATCGCGGTTTGATTAGCCGCCCAGGCGCGGCGGTCGTCATCATCAAAGACCGGCGCGGTGAGTTCGGTGGGGAAAAATCCGGGCCCGATGGCGTTACAGGTAATACCTTGAGCAGACCATGCTTCGGCCATGGCCCGGGTCAACTGACAAATGCCGCCCTTGCTCGCGCCGTAGGCGATACCGTTGGCAAACGCGCGCAGCGACTGCATGGAGGCGATGTTGATAATTCGGCCATAGCCTCGGGCTTTCATGCCGGGGACCAGTGCCTGAGCCAAAAAAAAGGGCGTTGAGAGGTTAAGGTGAAGGGTTTGATCCCAACCGTCCGGCGTCACCTCATCCGCGTGCTGGCGCAGGTTCACCCCGGCAGCGTTGACCAGAATATCCGGCTCACTAAAAACAGCTTTTACCCGCGAGACCGTGTCCGGCAACTGATCGCGGTCCATAAGGTCCGCCGCCACAAAACCGGCTTTACCCCCGGCGGCTTGAATCTGCGCTGCCGCCGCTTTCAGTCGATCCTCCCGACGCGCGACCAGAATGACCTGACTGCCCGCATCGGCTAGGAATCCAGCGATGGCGAGACCAATGCCCGAACTGCCGCCGGTTACCACCGCCGTATGACCGGACAGTTCAAAAAGCGATTGGATTGACGGTGTCACGATGCCTTGAGCTCGAACTGCTCTTCGGGAAAGTATTTGTGTAGGCGGTCATCACCGGCAAGGGCATGACCTTCCATGCCTTCCGCGCGGGAGATGCGCGCGCTCACGGCGCCCACATCCCGATTCGCTTCCCGATTCATGCGCTGCCAGGTAACGGTCTTGATGAATTTGCCGACGCTCAGGCCGCCGCTATATCGGGCAGCGCCTTTGGTCGGCAAGATATGGTTTGGACCGGATGCCTTGTCCCCATAGGTCACGGTGGTTTCCTCGCCAAGAAATAGCGACCCGTAATTGTTGAGATTCGCCAGCCACCATTCAAGATCGGTGGTGTGTACTTCCAGATGCTCCGCCGCATACAGATCGCTTTGGGTAACGGCTTCTTCGCGGCTGTCTGCGATCACCACCTCGCCATAATCGCGCCAGGCACTCTCGGCAGCGGAACGATTGGGCTCGCCCAGGCGCGCAATGCAATCGGGTATTCGTGCCATTACTTGCTGTGCAAGATTTTCCGAGGTGCTAATTAACCAGGCAGGAGAATCGAATCCATGCTCGGCCTGGCTGATTAGATCGGAGGCGACGATATCCGGATCGGCCGTTTCGTCGGCGATGACCGCAATCTCGGTGGGCCCTGCGAACATGTCGATACCGACTCGGCCGTACAAAATACGTTTGGCTTCTGCGACAAAGCGATTCCCCGGGCCAACCAAAATATCCGCAGGATGACCTGAAAACAGTCCAAAGGCCATCGCTGCGATTCCCTGCACCCCGCCTAACGCGAGGATCGTATCGGCGCCAGCCAGGTCAGCCGCATACAAAATCGAAGGATGAACACCAGCATCTCCTCGAGTCGGAGAACACGCGATCACATTTTTGACGCCCGCGACCTTGGCCGTGGTAACGCTCATGATGGCAGAAGCAATATGGGCGTATCGACCACCCGGGATATAACAGCCTGCCGTTTGAACCGGAATCAGACGCTGTCCCGCAATCAGCCCCGGCGAGAGCTCGGTTTCAAATTCCGTCATGCTTGCAAGTTGCGCTTCGGCAAATTTTTTAACACGCGCATATGCAAACTGGATGTCGTCGCGGGCCCGTTGGGAGAGACTGTCGCCGGCGGTCTTTATTTCGTCTTTCGAGACAACGATCTCGCCGGTCCATTTGTCCAGATTTGCTGCGTATTCGCGGGCCTTGGCTTCGCCGCCGGTCTCAATGTCGGCCAGCATCTCCTGAACAATACGGCGAGTGTCCTCTTCGCCTGTAGCCGGGGTTTTTTCAGCTTTTTTTAGATAAATCACGTCTTTCACTCTCAAAAATTGCGGTTAGATAACAGGGCCGCGCCTCGCCGGGCGCGGAGACTCAGTTGCCGTAAATCACGCCCGGCAGCCAAAGCGCGATCTGCGGAAAAAACATGACGCAGAGCAGGCCGATCAGCTGGATCACCATGAACTGCATCATGCCGGCATAGATATCCTTGAGGTCCCATTCTGGAACTACGCCTTTAAGGAAGTAGGCCGATAAAGCCACGGGGGGTGATAGCCAGGCGGTTTGAAGATTGATCGCGACCAAGATGCCAAACCAGGTCAGGTTGAAATTCAGCTGCTCGACCAGAGGCAGCAGAATCGGCACGATGATCAGCACGATCGGCACCCACTCCAGCGGCCACCCCAGCAGAAAGATGACCGCCATGATCAACAGCAGGATGAGAATGGGTTCGAGTT